>NZ_JBXKIW010000082.1:0-21126 GCF_056995035.1 Romboutsia sp.
CACCAGAAGTTTTATTAAAAAATTGTATGTATATGCAACAAGGTTCAAAAGTAATACCGATGACAACTAGTATGAGAAGCGACATATTAAATCAAATTAAAAAACTTCAAATTAAATCTATGAGAACTTTAGGATTTGCATATAAGAAAGTAAGTAGATATCATATGGAGGTTGCATTGACTCATGAAGGAACTCTAGATAGATCAGAAACTTTAGTCTTTGGAGGATTTGTTGGCATAACAGATCCACTTAGAGATGGTGTAAAGGAGTCAATAGATATAGCCTATAAAGCTGGTGTAGATGTAAAGATGTTAACTGGTGACAATATAAACACAGCAAAAGCAATAGGAGAAGAAATAGGTTTATTAAATGAAGGAAAAAAAGCGGTAGAAGCTACATATATAGATACACTTACTGATGAAGAGTTAAGAGATGAAATAAAGGATATATCAATAGTTGCTCGTTCTAAACCAGATACAAAACTGAGGATAGTACAAGCACTTCAAAAAAATGGAGAAGTCGTAGCAGTTACTGGTGATGGAATAAATGATGCTCCTGCTCTTAATAAAGCTGATGTTGGTATTGCAATGGGAATATCAGGTACTGAAGTATCCAAAAATGCAGCAGATATAATACTAACAGATGATAGTTTTAGTACCATAATTGATGGTATAAAATGGGGTCGAGGTATATATGAAAACTTCCAAAGATTTATACAGTTTCAGCTTACTGTAAACATAGTTGCATTTGCAATAGCTATAATATCACAAATTATGGGAAAAGAAATGCCATTTACAACAATACAGTTATTATGGGTTAACATAATAATGGATGGACCTCCTGCATTGGCATTAGGACTAGAGCCTGTCAGAGAGTATGTATTAAACAAAAAACCTATAAATAGAAAATCAGGTATAATAGCTAGGTCTATGGGAGTAACTATTATTATAAATGCAGTTTTAATAATCACAATAGTTTATAGCCAATATTTATTTAATATATTAGGATCTTCTAATGAAGAACAATCAACCGTAGTATTTTCACTATTTGCATTTTGTGCCCTATTTAATGCATTAAATTGTAGAGAGTTCGGTCTTAATAGCACTATACCTAATTTCTTTAAAAATAAATTAGCCATACAAGTGATACTTATAACTTCTATAGTACAAATATTATTTACCCAAGTATTTAAAAACTTCTTTAATTCAGTTTCACTAGGAGTTCATATGTGGATAAAGATAATACTTTTAGCATCTACCGTACTTATATTAAATGAAATATTAAAGCTTATTCTTAGAATATTTAAATTTCAATGTAAGGAACAATTGAATAGATGTAAGAAACAATTTAATAGATAAAACAAAACCTAAAATATTGTACATTTGATAAAAAATAAATATCCTGCTTAATATACTAATTATTTAATTAGATATTAAGCAGGATATTTTGTATATAAATAAATTTAATGAAAAAATGTACAAGAATAAATAACATAATACGATACCAGTAAATGGTGAAATTAAAATTAAATCATTATATCTAGTAGAAATATATATAAATAAAAGTCGAAAAGATATGTTTTATAACATAAACTGCTTTTATTAAAAATACCGTATTAAATTGTATAAAGGAAATATAAGATATAATGGTGAATTATATTATTAAGATAACGATTTTAAAAGCAAGGAGCCCAATAATATGAGATTGAGTAAGAAAGTGATTAGCTTAATATTCTTGTCATCTATGATGTTGGGATTTGATTCATCATCAAGAAGCAACATAGTGTATAATTCAAATTTAAACTCAATAAAAGGTGTTAGTGAAACTACAGATAAAACTAAACAAGTTATTATTACACAAAATTCTAATAAAGAAGATATCAAAAAAACTAAATTGATAGAAACAGAAAAGCGTATACAAGAAGAATTAGAAGAACAAAGAAAGTTAAATGTAACATATAGTAGAAGTGATATGACCTTACCTAGTGGTATAACTAAAGAAGAATTAAAAGCTGTACTTATGCATTATGAAGGTGCATCTACTATGGCCCATTTATCAGATGCATTAGTAGATGCAGAAAATGAATGTGGAGTTAACGCTTTTACAATGGCTTCTATAGTAGCACTTGAAAGTGGGTTTGCAACATCAAGAAGAGCAGTAGAAGATAATAATCTAACTGGATATGAAGTTTACAGTGATGATTCTGAAGGTAGATTATTTGCAAATCAGGATGAATCAGTTTTACATACAGCAAGACATTTATCAAAGAATTACCTTACATATGGTGGAATGTATTATAGGGGGTTATCAGTAGATGATGTACAGGTTAACTATTGTCCTGACGAAGGTAAAGGAAAAAATTGGGATGAGAAAGTAGATAAAATAGCATCTGGGTTTCTTGAGGTGTACAAAGAACTATATATGTAATAATACACTTTTTAACACTTCTTAAAATCAATTCATAATATATATCATAAGTCAGAGAAATCTGTTTAGGAGGAATTTGAAATGGATTTAAATTGTTTTATTCCACAAGAAACAAAAAACATAAAATTAGAAGAGGTCGAAATAACTTTACAGGAAATTGAAGCAATAAAACTTATGGATGTAGATGGATTGAATGATAAAAAATGTGCTAAAAAAATGAAAATATCGATATATGAGTTTAATAAGTTGGTAGCTAATGCTCGGAAAAATATCGCTGTAGCTTTACTTGAAGGAAAAGTCATTAAAATCATTGATGAAATAACTATTGAAGATAAAATAACTACATTATGTAAATTTAGATGTGCAGTATGCGGAGAAATTTATATTATAGATTATACACAAAGTGAAATAGCATGTCCGATGTGCTTTTCAAGTAAAATAATGACAAATAAAGAAGCTGGATTTAGTAAATAATATCTGTATAGTTTAAAAATAAAATGAATGCACTTCAAAGTACATTCATTTTACTTTTATTATATTTTTATATTTTTATAAAATTTATTACTTCCACTATTAGATTTAGCTGTAACTTTCTTTTTAGGAGTAGCTTTTTTATTTTCTACCTTAGGAGCCTCATCATTAAGGTTTGTGTTTTTATTATTAAGTGTATCTAAAACAAAATTTTGTATGATACTAGCTGTCCCAGATTTGTTTATATAACCAGAAGAAGTTTGTGTAGCTATAGCTATCTCATAAAAATCTACACCTTTTATTTCATCTTTGAAATTTATATGAAATGTATATTTAGAGTCTTTACTTTCTAATATTAAAGTCTCTTGATCAAGAGATATACTTTTAAATAACTCTGGGTTTGTAAATTGTAATAAGTCCATTAAATCACCTATGTCTTTCTATAATTTTCATTTATTAATATTACCATATAATGAGTAAATACTCAAAAGATTTAAATAAATTAAAATAAAAGTGGTTTCTGCTACCTGTGTAAATTAGCTTGAATAGCTTTGTTTAAAGTGGTTATAAAAAATTATATTATGGTTAATAACTATTATACTAAATATAAAACAATATCTTTATTATTAAGTTGAAAAAACAAACTTACTAACAAAAATCAATAAAATATATACCAAAAAACTGAACTTATCAACAAAATTTTTAAACTTACTAACACAAACAAAGGACTTATTAATAAAATTTATCATTCTATACCCAATTAGATAAAATAACATGCTATAATAATATATAAAGAGAATTTATTGTAAGTGCTTTAGGGGGAGTAATATTTTAGGGGGAATAATATTAATGATAGATATTTTAAATGCAATTAATGACTATATACTAGTCATTAATAAAGAGGGTGTTGTAGAATTTTGCAACCAAACATTAGTGACTAAATTAAAATACAAAAATAATGAGTTAAACAAAATAAATATAAATACTATATTATTTGATAAGGATTTCAATTTTATTAAAAATGTAAGCATAGATAAAAAATCTGACATTGAACTAATTTTTTATAGTAAAAATAAAGAAAAAGTATTATTAAATACCAATATAATCATAAAGAATTTTGAGGGCAAAGAAGCTATATTTATCATTTCAAAAAACATAGAAGAAATCTCATGTGTAGAAAATATCAAAAACGAGTTTTTTGCAAACATATCCCATGAATTTAAAACACCATTAAATATAATACTTGGAACTATGCAATTGTTAGAAAGAAATATAGTAGAAGACAATATAGTATCCAAAAATGAAATGGATTTAAAGAGGCATACTAAATGCATAAAGCAAAATTCATATAGGCTATTGAGGTTATCAAATAACCTTATAGATATGACTAGAATAGATACAGGATACTACGAATTACAATTAGGTAATCATGATATTATAAATATAATAGAAGAGATAACGTTATCAGTATCTAGCTATATGGAAGAAAAAGGTATAAATCTTATATTTGATACAAATGTAGAAGAAACAATACTAGCATGTGATCCAGATAAAATAGAACGAATTGTACTTAATTTACTATCCAACGCAATTAAATATACAGATTGTGGTGGAGAAATAAATGTGTATATGAAAAATATTGATTCTAAGATAATTGTATCCATAAAAGACAGTGGTAGTGGTATTAGCCAACAAAAATTACCATATATATTTGAACGATATATACAAGATGATAGTCAATATAGCAAAAGGTCTGAGGGTAGTGGAATAGGGTTATCATTAGTTAAATCATTAATAGAAATGCATGAAGGAAAAGTATATGCTCAAAGTAAACTGGGGATAGGCTCAGAATTTATATTTGAAATTCCAATTAGATTAGTAGAAGAAAGAGAGATCAAGCACATAGAGAAAGATATCGAGCACTTAAGAATTGAAAAATGTAATGTAGAATTTTCAGATGTATACTCAGTTTAATAATAGCTATAAATATAAGCTCTGGTTAATATATCCAGAGCTTTAATATTATGTAATAACAAATCCACCATTTGGGCTTATTACTTGTCCTGTTATAAAATTAGAATTATCACTTGCTAAAAATAACGCACAATTTGCAATATCTTCAGGAGTTCCAAGTCTCATTAAAGGGGTATCATTTTTAATGACTTCTAATATTTCATCACTTACATTACTTAGCATATCTGTTTGTATAGCACCAGGTGCTATACAATTGACTTGAATATTAGAAGGTCCTAATTCTTTAGCAAGAGCCTTTGTCATACCTATTATAGCTGCTTTTGATGTTGAGTAATGAACTTCATAAGAACCACCAACCACTCCAAATATAGAAGAAATATTTATTATTTTACCACTATGTTCGGGGATCATATATTTAAGTGCCATTTGAGTTGTATAGAAAACACTATTTAAATTAACATTTAGCATCTCATGCCATTCTTCATTTGTTATATCTGTAAATAATTTAGCCTTACCTATACCTGCATTGTTAATTAATACATCAATACGTTCAAACTTACCGATGCAAAACTTAATCATTGAATTAACCTCATGTACATTAGATACATCTGCTTTGTAAATACTTACAGAGTAGCCTTTAGATTTTAATTCATTATAAAGTTCTGTCGCCTCTTTTTCAGATTTATTATAATTTATCAGTACATTGTATCCATTTTCAGCGAATAACTTTGCGGTCGCACGACCAATTCCACGAGATGAACCCGTTATTAAAGCTGTTTTATTTATCATATGTTTATCCTTTCCTATATAATAAGATATATCTAATTATATGATAAATAAGATGATTTTTAAAGTATTCAATATATATTTTATTAAATCGAAATGAATACCTCATGAAACACGAGGTATTCTTAACTATGCACAAATAATAATATCACTTTTAAATATACCGTTACTATAAAAATCTTCAACTAATTCATGGATTGTATTTTCTAAGAAATAGATATCTTCATTTAATATATTATGTAAAAAGTCTATAGAAGCTAAATTAGTATCATTAATAATTAAACTAAGCTTCTTATCATCTTTTTTTATTTCGATTTTTAATTTTTCATCTTTGTTATCTAAGATATATTCTTTAATATCTTTTAAAATAGAATCAAAGTCCATTTGTTTAAGCGCTTTATCAAAATTATAATTACAATCATTGCAATATTCATATGTAGAATTAGTGACTGATTTTAAAGTTTTATAATTTATGCTCTGGCACTTAGGACACATAGAATTCTCATGTATTAAAATATTTTTCATTTCAAGTCTCCCCAGGATTATAGTAGTGTTATACAAAATTTCCCCTTTGTATATCTAAAGATATTATACCATCTAACTCGGCATATTTTAACTTGTAAATTATAGTAATGCTAACAGAAAAACCCTAGGGTAAATTCCCTAGGGTTTTGTACTAACTATTTTAAAAGACCTTCTACTTCTGCAGGAGTTAATTTTCTCCATTTCCCAGGAGCAATTCCTTTAAGTGTCAAATCCATTATTCTAACTCTTTGAAGCTTCATAACTTCATATCCAAAGGCCTCACACATTCTACGTATTTGCCTGTTAAGCCCTTGTGATAAGATTATTTTAAAGGTACGATTATTAACCTTAGTAACTTTGCATTTATTAGTAACGACATGTTTATGAGTAACAGGATTAAATATACGCACGCCATTACTCATATTTTCTATAAACTCTTCAGTAATGTTTTTATTAACAGTTACCACATATTCTTTCTCATGATTATTTTCAGATCTTAATATCTGATTTACAATAGTGCCATCATTAGTAAGAATTATTAAGCCTTCTGAAGGCTTATCTAATCTACCAACAGGAAATATACGTTCAGGATAATTTATATAATCAATAATATTACCTTTTATATGACGCTCCGTTGTACATGTAATACCGACTGGTTTATTTAGGGCTATGTATACATCATTCTTCTTTTGAACTAATTTTTTGCCATTAACCTTCACAACATCCCCAGGTTCTACAGTTTGACCAACTTGAGCAATTTTGCCATTTATCAAGACTTTGTTTTGCTGAATTAACTTATCAGCTTCTCTTCTAGAGCATATCCCAGTTGAGCTAATATAGTTGTTTAATCTCATTTTAATCTCCTTTATTTTTACGTGTTAGCGAATACTTTTAAGTATATTATAGTTAGATATCTTAATCAAGGTCTAACTTAATGGTTTATAAATAAATACATTTTATAAATTACTGATATTTAAAATATCCCTAGAATGTACTATAAACAATAGATTACATTCTAGGGATATATGTATTTAAGATAGATAGTGCTTATTAGTAATAGAAGCACTATCTAGTATTTTGATTTTTAAAGTAGCATCACAGAAGCTAATTACTACTATACTAGACACTATTGAAATGCAAGCAGACAATAAAATAGACATTTTAGCAATATTAATAAGATTCATATTATGTATAAATGCAATTTCAGATACAAATATAGACATTGTAAATCCAATTCCAGCAATTAGTGAAACTATAAATACAGCCATCCAACTTATGTTAACTGGTTTTTCAGTGATTTTCAACTTACAACTGATGAAGCTAAAAAACATAATTCCTAAAGGTTTACCAATACAAAGTCCTAAAACTATACCATAAACTAAAGTGCTCGTGTTAGATATATCCATATTGTAGATAAGAGATATGCCTGTGTTGGCAAATGCAAATAGCGGTATAATGATTAAACTATTAAAAGGGACTAGAATCCTTTGAAGCCTTTCAAGAGTACTCACGCCCTTTGAATGGAATGTAGGGATAGTTATAGCCAATAATATACCACTTATAGTACAATGAACTCCACTTAAATATATAAAATACCATAAAAAAAGACCCGATAATAAATAATATGTAATACTAGAAACCTTAAAAACTTTGTTAGCTATAATAAGTAATAGTACAATTGAAAATGCAATTCCTAAGTACAATAAATTAACATCCATAGAGTAAATAACACCTATTGCAAGTATCGATATTAAATCATCTACAACTGCAAGTGAAAGTAAAAATACTTTAAGAGCTGGGTTAAGCTTTTTTGCAAAAATTAAAAAAACTCCTACTGCAAAAGCTATATCCGTAGATATTGGAATACAAAAACCACTTAAAAAAGGAGTGTTTTTATTAATAACTATAAATATTAAAGCGGGAACAATAACCCCTCCTAAAGATGCAATAACAGGAAATGATGCCTTTTTAAATGAAGATAGATTACCATGAAGTATTTCATGTTTTATCTCAAGTCCTGCAACTAAAAAAAATATTGCCATTAAGAAATCATTTATAAACATATGTAGAGAAAAATCTCCAATGATATAAATATCTTCAAATAGATACTTATATATATTTCTTAAAGGGCTGTTGTACATAAAAAGAGCAGACACAGTAGCCAATATTAAAAGTATACTTGTGAGAAGCTCTAACTTGATAGATTTTCTATAAGTTCTTAATAATCTCAATATATCACCAACTAACTAAAATTTATTTACAAATACATTTTTCAAGAAGTATTTAATGAAGTTTATGAGTTTATACAGAAAAATATGAGTAAAATAAGTATTAAACTTAAGACCTCATTTCTATTTAGTAGATATGAGGTCTTAAGTTTAAACTATCAGTCATAGTCATAGTTGTAGTTACAGCTACAATTATAATCACAGTCATAATGGTTATGATGCCCACAATTAGAATCATTTAAGAGATGTTAGTAAGCTTCAATGGAATTTATTTGGAAGGACTTTTAATACAAGATATGTATATATTAAAAGTAAAAAATCTTAGCAATTAAAAAAATATGAATATTTTTAGAATAAAATCAATACATAGTTCGTTAAAATGCCAGAAAAATCGGAGTTTATATTTTATTGCTTGTTGATAATGTACGTTAAAGTTCGAAATTTATACAGTTACTTAATGGAAACACTATGAAGTTTTAAAATTAAATTAAATAATTCTAACTAGGAGTAACAATTTTCCTCTTTATATCATACTCTTTATTAACACTATTAAATACTCCCTACAATAACTTGAAGATAAAAGTTATCTAGCAAGTCCATAGATAAAACCAATAATTATATTTAAATGTAGGCTAGTAAAATAGTTTATAAAGTAGCTTGAAATTTCAGGCTATTTTATTTTTTTGAATTATCGTTAATGCCCGTACATATACATTAAATATACCAATAAATTGCCTATAGAGGCTATAAGGAGGAGATGAAATTGAATAGTTTGATTATAAATGGTATAACAGTTAGCTTCTTAATAATCACAATTGGATACTCAATAATAAATATAATAGCTAATAAAAGTTTATACAATCATATAAATGAAGACTATAAAAGATTAAGTGAAGATTATCAAAGAAGCTTATTGTATAATAACATAAAAATTAAATACAACACATACCTAATAGAGAACTCTTATGCAGAAATAAGTATAACGTCTTTTATAGAAGAGGTATGCACAGGTTTTACATTTAAAAACAAACCTATGTTAGAAAAGATAAGATCAATAAAAAACTCATCATCAACATGTATCTTACTAGGCGTTTTAGGAACATTTGTAGGCCTTTCATTAATGCTTTTAACTATTAACACTAATGATATAATAAACTCACTTCCAGCTACTATTAGTTCAATGCAAACAGCGTTTATAACAAGTATTTGCGGAATAGTGTGTTCTATAGTAATAAATATACTCCTTGGATATAACGATTGTGAACAGTCTTTAGTTCAACTAATGTTAAAATGTGAAAACTTACTTACAGCACAGGTAACACATGAAAAATCACAAAGTATAGATTCTAAGATAGAAGATGTAAAGGATACTATAAAACAAATAAGTAAGTCTATAGAATCAATAGAGCGCTTTGACCAAATATCAAAAGACTTACATGAGTTTAATGATGAATTTATAGGAGGAATAGAAGCTCTTAAAAACTTACTTCTTGGATCTCAGGATTCAATAAAGACTTTTGACCAAAGTATAAGAAAGTTAGATAAGCAGTTTAATATACTTAATATAAAGTTTACAAAGTTATTTGATAAATACGATAACCAAGAAGATATAAATAAAGAAATACTAATAGATATAAAACAAACATCTAAAAACGTATTTGAATCAACTGAAAATCAATATAAGATAAGAGATTACCTAAGAAATTTATCGTCAAGTTTTGCTTTATATGAAAGAAGTGCCCAAGACTTATTAGGCAAACTAGTAGATCATGAAGAGAAAATAACTAACACTCAAGCAAATTTAAATGATGAACAAATTAACTTAGATGCAACTGTAAAACATTTAGCTTCTGTAATTGCAATATCATCTCAAGATATAGATCAAAAACTTAATTTAATATTTGATTACATAGACATATATAAAGAATCTGTGACAATGGCATCTATAAAAGATGATAATTATCACAGGAGGACTGAAGAAGAAATATATGATGTTGAAGGCTATGAACGATATAATGAAGTATCAAGGTATGAAAGAGCTTCACAATCTCAAAAAGAAGTAGTTAAATCATCAAGAGACTCAAGAGAAATGGTAAGAGCTAAAAGAAGATATAGTAGTAACCAAGATGACATAGAGAAAGAATCTACAAATCGTTTAGGGAGCACATCATTAAAATCTTTACTTGGAGATGATATAAATGATTAATAAATACAGAAGAACTGTAAATAGAGAATTTGAGAAAAGTAGCTTTTGGCCTACCTTTACAGATATGATATCTACAGTTTTAATGGTTGTTATGCTTATGCTATTTAGTGCAGAATCTATTACAGGTTCTGTTGAAAAAGACTTAGCTAAAAATGTAGAGCAGTCAGTTAAGCAAACATTAGAAGCAAGTGGCTTACCAGTAAGTTTAGATGAGGCTACAGGTCAAGTTACTTTTGGAGAACAAACTATGTTTGATGTAGATAGTTCAATTTTAAAACCAGAAGCTAAAGAGATGCTTAAAATATTCATTCCTAAGTACGTAGAGACAATTTATAAGGATTATGGAGATAGTATATCTAAAATAGTAGTAAAAGGTCATACGGACAATGTAGGAAGTTACTTATATAATCTAGATTTATCTCAAAGAAGAGCTTTTAGCGTTGTAGAGTTTATTGTTGGAAATGAAATAGGGGATTATAAGTATAAAGATAAAGTTTTAAAAGATATAGAAGCTATAGGACGATCTGAAGCTGAGCTTATCACAAATTCTGATGGAAGTGTAAATAGAGATGCTTCAAGAAGAGTAGAGATGAAGTATGAAATTAATTTAGATCAATAAATATATAAAAATATATAAAAGTTAACACTAAATAATTCACATAATACTTTAATTTTAAATTAATATGGATAGCTAAAGTAAGATTTTTCAATAGATTTAAGTAATAATTGTAGATATTAGTAGATTTGAATTTAATGACTAGAAAATATATCCTTATTTATAGTATACTAGCAAAGAAGTAAAAAGTTAGTTATAAGTTAAAAAGGTTGTTAAGATTTTATCTTATTGGAAATATTATAAATATAAAATTTTATTATCTTAACATAAAAGCAATTAAAAAACCGAGGAGGAAACATAATGAGTACACCAACAGCACATAATAATGCAAAATTAGGAGACATATCCGAAACAGTATTATTACCAGGAGATCCATTAAGAGCTAAGTTTGTAGCAGAGACATATTTAGAAGACGTTGTTCAATATAATACAGTAAGAGGAATGTTTGGATATACAGGATACTATAAAGGTAAAAGAATATCTGTTCAAGGAAGTGGAATGGGTATACCATCAATAGGAATATATTCATTTGAGCTAATACATTTTTATGGAGTTAAAAACTTAATAAGAGTCGGTTCAGCAGGTGCTATAAATGAACACTTAAAACCACATGATGTTGTAATAGGAATGGGAGCATGTACCGATTCAAACTATGCTTCTCAATATAACTTACCTGGAACGTTCGCTCCAATAGCCAGCTATGAATTAATGCAAAAGGCTATAGAGAAAGCTAATGAACAAGGAACTAAGATTACTGTAGGAAATATACTTTCAAATGATATATTTTATTCAGATGCAGGACTTGATAACTTAGCTAAGTGGAAGAAGATGGGTGTTCTTTGTGTAGAAATGGAAGCGGCAGGACTTTATATGAATGCATCAAGAGCAGGAGTTAATGCTTTAGCAATCCTTACAATATCAGATTGTCCATTTACAGGAGAAGAATGTTCAGCTCATGATAGACAAGTTGCATTTACAAAAATGATGGAAATAGCTTTAGAGTTAGCATAAAAAAATAAAGATAAAATAAAAAAGATACGGAATTAATCCATATCTTTTTTATTTTAATTAAATTTTAGCTATTCGTTAAGAAGCTTATAAAACTCTAAATACACCTGTTACGATACCTATAACCTCAACATCTTTAGAGTTTAGCACTATTGGTTCCATAAAATCATTTTCTGGCTTAAGTCTTATTATTTCTTCAACTTCATCTTTTTCAAATCTCTTTACTGTAGCATATTCCTTATGTATAAGGGCTACAACGATTTCAGCATTTGATGCAGAATTCTTTTTATCTACAATAACGTAATCTCCATTTAGGATTCCTGCCTTAATCATACTATCACCTTTAACTTTTAATATAAAGTTATTAGTTCCCTTAACTAAGTTAGCAGGTAGTGGAATGTATTCTTCAATGTTTTCTCTAGCAAGAATTGGTGCCCCAGCGGTTATTTGTCCAACTAATGGTAATTGAAGTATTTCTTGTCTATTACCATAAACATCTTCAAGTCTATTTGAATCTAAAACCTCTATAGCTCTAGGCTTAGTTGGGTCACGTCTTATGTAACCTTGTTTCTCTAGTTTATTTAAATGAGAATGAACAGTAGACGTAGATTTTAAACCTACTGCCGTACATGTTTCTCTAACTGATGGTGGATATCCTTTTAAAACAATTTGCTCTTTAATAAATTGTAATATTAATACTTGTTTACTACTTAAATCTAAATACATAAAATCTCTCCTTTCTAAACTTAATTTAGTTTAATAAGAGTAGATAAATACCTTATTAATAATATTTTATACTTACATTGTAGCACAATGATTCTACTTTCACAAACGTTCGTTCCTAAAAAATTAAATTTATATTTTTATTAAGTTATTTTGTGTAATTTAGCAAATAAATTAATTATTTTGTAAATCTTCTTGGTTATCTTGTTGTAAAATATCTATTGTTTCTAATTCACCCAAATCACTATTATCATCTATCCACTCAAAATTATTTACTATATCGCGTTTGACATGCTTTTTATGAGCGGCATAAAGCTGAGTAGTAGTTACATTATCATGATCTAGTAGATTTTGAACATCATATATAGAGAAACCATTTTGAATTAAAGAGGTCGCAGCTGTAGCACGTAATTTATGAGGACTATAACCACTATCTCTTGAAGTTTCCATTGAAATCGAAGTATATTTTTTAACCAATTGCCTTATAGCCTTAGGATTAAGACGTTTATTTTGTAAAGATAAGAATAGAGCATCTTTATACTCATCACTTAGCATTTCACTTTGAGGTCTTTCATTATACATATAATCTTTAACAACTAGCTCACATGTATGGTTAATAGGCATTAAAACTTCTTTACCTCTTTTTCTATAAATCTTAAATTCACCTCTAGAAAAGTTAAAAGATGATATGTTAAGTTCTCGAAGCTCATTAAGTCTAAGACCATAGGTAACAAATAAAGCTAAAATAGCCTTGTCACGAAGCTTAGTCTTTCTCCAATAAACTTTTTCTTTTTCAGTAAGACCATAGCCACTTTCAACTGAATCTAACATCTTAGCAACTTCATCTATTTCAAGACGTTTTATCGCGTCTGGTTGAGGCTTAGGAAGCTTAATTGGGTTAAATCCATCCGTTATATTATTATCGAGTTGTTCATTCCTATACATAAATTTAAATAGGGTAGAGATAGATGATTTTTTTCTAGCCAAAGCACGATTACTGTTTTCATATACTAAAGTAGTATTGTAACTTTGCTTATAATATCTTGTACAATAATCACCTAGAAATAAATTAACATCTCTTGATTTAATACATTTAAATTCATCTAAAGTAATTTTATTAAGTTCACTAGCACAAGTTAGTTCTTGAGTTTCTATTAAATAAGAACAAAAAAACTGTATATCTTTTAAATAGGCAAGTCGAGTAGAAACAGAGACAGAACTTTTTAAGTATATAAAGTAATCTTTCATAAACTTTGGAAGATTCTTTTCAATGCCTAGACATTCTTCTATTAAGTTGTTATCACGAATAACGATGTTATCTGGTTTATCGGATTTATTATGAATCTTTAAAATTTTTGTATCGCTCAAAATATACCTCCAACTAATTGTTTATTACATAACTATAAAATAACATAATATTTTTTTGTTTTCAACTATTCCTTAAAAATATAAAGAAGTTTAAGATTTTTAATATAATTTAGGCTAAATCTATATAGTAACACCTTAAACTGATTATAAATCAACTTGAAAAGCTTGTAATCCTAATATATAATTTATACATCGTAAGAAGCTTAAAGTTTAAATTTAAAATAAAAATGTAAGTAGATTAAATAGACTAAAGAAATGATTATGTAGCTAAACGTATAAAATGAATATAGTAAATATAAAGAAGCTTAGGTATATGCAGATATTGATGAGTAAAGAATAGATCAATACAAATAGAAAGCTTAAGATGGATAGATATAGGATTAAAATCTAAACTATAGATAGTTATAAATAAGTTAGATAGTTATAAATAAGAAACGTGAGTAATTGCAGTAAAAAGGCATAATAAATTTGAATTAATAAAAAAACAAAAATAGTGAAATTAATCATAAGAAACTCAGTTAAGATTACTCTCGAATTCACATTACTATAACTATTCCGAAAATATACATTTAAAGACTAGTTAAATATTAGTAAAATAATATGCTATATGTATATACACATCCCCTTTTTTGATTTATACGAAATCTGCATGCAGATTTGGTTATTAACAATAAAAACATCTAGAAATAATTATCTCAATTTTGCATGTGGATTTAAGTAATTTTAGCAACTTTGTAAATAATTAGATTTAGATGTTTCTGCATCAAATGTTAAATATAATTATAAAATACGTTTTATGTATAATTAATATTTATATTGTAACTTATTTAAATATTTTCCTATTGATATTTTTCTAGTTCACTTATTTGTTCTAAGTCAACTTCAAATCGTCTGTTACCATCAACACTTTTAACACATGCTGTACCTATGTTGTTATCAACACTAACTATAGTTACTGGCTTATTTTCATAATAAACGATTATACTATCATTAGTTTTTGAGTTTACTATTTCTGCCGCTCTTCTTAATTGCATAAGAAACCTCCTAAATTTATATTTCAAATTTATATTAACCCTTTGCTTTATAAAATATGCTATTTAAAATAACAAAAATCCTTAAAGTACATTTAATCAAATATACTTTAAGGATTTATATATTAAAACTCTTTATTATTATAAACATCTTCCAATTTCTCTAAACTTATTATATCTATGAGAAATTATTTCAGCTTCACTAAGATTTTCATAGTGATTTAGTCTGTTTACGATGAATGATTTTATATCATTTGAAACAGGTTCAATGTTTTTTTGTGCACCTTTAAAAGGCTCTTTTATGATCTTATCTATAATTTTTAATTCATATAAGTCTTCGCTAGTAAGTTTCATGACGTCACTAGCTTCTTTTGATTTAGATGAATCTTTAAAAAGAATACTAGATAAACCTTCTGGCGATATCACAGAGTAAATAGAGTGTTCTAGCATGCAGATTTCATTCCCTACCCCAATTCCTAAAGCTCCTCCACTTCCCCCTTCTCCTATAACAAAACAGATTATAGGTACTGATAACTTACTCATTTCAAGTAGATTTCTAGCAATAGCTTCACCTTGACCGCGCTCTTCGGCTTCTAGACCACAAAATGCACCTGGAGTATCTATAAAGGTTATTATAGGCCTTTTAAACTTTTCTGCTTGTTTCATTAGTCTAAGTGCTTTTCTATAACCTTCTGGATGAGGCATTCCAAAATTTCTTTTTATATTTTCGTGTACGTCGTTTCCTTTTTGATGACCGATTATTGTTACACTAAATTTATCGATTTTTCCTATTCCACCTATGATAGATGGATCATCTTTGTAAAGTCTATCTCCATGAAGTTCTATAAAATTTGAACAAATTTTATCTATGTAGTCTTTAGCCGTAGGTCTTTTAATATCTCTACTTAAACATACTTTTTCATATGGAGATAGTTTTATGCAAGCTTCACTTTTAAGAGTATCTAATTTTTTTTCTAAGTCTATAATTTTATCACTTAAATCTATTTTATTAGAAGAAGAGATTAATTTAAGCTTATTTATATCTTCCTCTAGTCTTTCTATTTTTTCTTGAATATTAGTATCAATTGTATGCAATGTGTTTCCTCCTTATCTAATAATAAACTAAATCAAAAGCTTTATTTTAGAATTTAATTTACCTACATATAAAATCAACGAATAAACTATTATGATTTATTCGTTGGCAATTTAAATTTAATTTATTCAGTAATGAACATATTAGTTATTTTAATCTATTTAGACTTAGACAGTTTAATGTAGAGACAAGATATTAGAGATTGTATCTTTCATATCTACTCTATTTACAATCAAGTCTATAAATCCATGTTCAAGTAAAAACTCTGAAGTCTGGAATCCTTCTGGTAGTTTTTGATTAATTGTTTGTTCTATTACTCTAGGACCTGCAAAACCTATAAGTGTGTTTGGTTCTGATATAATAATGTCGCCAAGCATAGCAAAACTAGCAGTAACCCCTCCTGTTGTAGGATCTGTTAGTATAGATATATATGGTAATGCCTTTTCTTCTAGCTTAGAAAGTGCTTGAGAGGTTTTAGCCATTTGCATAAGGGATATCATACCTTCTTGCATTCTAGCACCTCCAGATGCTGTACAAATAATTACAGGCAAGTTATTATCTGCTGCATATTCTATTGAGTAGGTAATTTTATCACCAACCACACTTCCCATGCTTCCCATCATAAAATCAGGGTTCATTACACATAAAATACTTTCAATGTTATTTATACTACAAACTCCACAAATAACAGCTTCAGATTCATTAGTTTTTTCTTTATATGAATTTACCTTATCTATATACTTAGGAAAATTTAAAGGGTCTTGAATATCTAAATCAAATTCAAACTCCTTAAAACTTCCTTTATCTGCTAATAAACTTATTCTATCTCTAGCTTTAAACTTATAATGAGTTAAGCATTTAGGGCAAATATTTAAATTATCTTCTATATCTTTTTTAAATACATGGTCATTGCATCCTTTACAATAAATCCAAAATCTATCGTCTACGCTATTTTCCTTAAACTTATTATTCAATGGAACTGTTATGTATTTACTCTCCTTTGAACGACGAGTAGACGAATCAGTTGATGACAAAAACTTTTTTATCATAATTATTTACTCCCCTTTACATACTGTGCTTGCTGCTTCTATCATAAATTCATTTTCTATAAACTTAGTATGGTGAAGGTCTTTAGCAAACACATCACTAGTAATAAGTAACTTTTGGAATTCTATATTTGTATCTATTCCTTCTACCATAATTTCATCTAAAGCTCTATTTATTTTCTTGATACATTGTTCTCTATCCTCAGCCCAACAAATAAGCTTCCCTATCATAGAATCATAAATAGGAGGAATTGTGTATCCTGTATATATAAATGTATCAAACCTAACTCCAAAGCCTCCTGGAATATTTATTGATGTTATTTTACCAGGGCAAGGTTTAAAATCATTAGATGGATTTTCAGCATTTATTCTACATTCAATTGCATGACCTTTAAATGCAATGTCTTCTTGTTTAAAAGGTATAGCTTCTTTATTTGCAATTAAAATTTGGAGTTTAATAAGGTCTACTCCTGTAATCATTTCTGTAACAGGATGTTCTACCTGTATTCTTGTGTTCATTTCTATAAAATAGAAGTTTTTCTCACTATCTACTATAAACTCTACAGTACCAGCACCTAAATATTCTATTCCTTTTACTATATCAACAGCAATTTTGTATAAGTGGTTCTTCTCATTATCATCTAAGTAGGTACTAAGAGATTCTTCTAGAACCTTTTGGTTACGTCTTTGCATAGAACAATCTCTTCCACCTAAGTGAACTGCATTTCCAAAAGTGTCTCCAAATACTTGAACTTCTATATGTCTAGGATTTTTTATGAATTTTTCCATATATAAATCATCACTTCCAAATGCTGATAAAGCTTCTGCACTAGCTATATCAAAACTTGGGAAAAGCTCTTTTTCACAAGTAACAATTCTCATACCCTTTCCACCACCACCGTTAGAGGCTTTTATAATAACAGGGTATCCAATTTTATTTGCAAGGCATAAAGCTTCTTCTTTATTTTTTAATACACCCTCAGACCCTGGAACAACAGGAATGTTTAATTTCATCATAGTTTCACGAGCACGAGATTTATCACCCATTAAAATCATTTGTTCCATTTTAGGACCGATAAGTATAATTCCGTTTTCCTCACACTTTTTAGCAAACTCCGCATTTTCTGATAAAAAACCAAATCCAGGATGTATAGCATCACATTCAAGTTTAAGAGCTAGGTATATTATATTGTCTATATTGTTGTAACTTTTACTTATGTTATTTGGGCCTATACATATAGACTCATCTGCCAAATATCTATGAAAACATTCCTTATCAATATCTGAGTATATAGCTACAGTCTGTATGTCTAATTCTTTACAAGTTCTAATTATCCTAACAGCTATATCTCCTCTATTTGCAACTAGTATCTTTTTAATCATATCAAAGACCTCCTACCTATAATGGTTTTATTTTAAATAGAGGTTGGTTATACTCCACTAATTCTTCATTTTTAACTAACACTTCTACTATTTCACCAGATATGTCGCTTGTTATTTCATTCATAAGCTTCATAGCTTCAAGAATACATAAAGTATCCCCTTCATTTACTATATCTCCTACTTTAACAAAATTACTTTCACTAGGACTTGGTGAAGAATAGAAAGTTCCCATTAAAGGAGCAACTATTATAGATAAATTGTCTATTTCCATTTCCGTTGCACAATCATGAGCTTCATTTATTATAACTTCATTTGAGTAATCTGCGATTTCATTGTTATTTGTAGGTATAGCATTTATAGGATTAATTTTTTTTGAAACTTCTAATTTTAATTCGCTATTTTCTAGCTTTACATATTCTAAATTAGTTTGATCTATAACCTTTAATAATTCTTTTATTTCACTTATTTTCATTTGCATTACCCCCTCGTATTATTACCTGGTACTAATATTATATCATAAAAAATAATTTTGTAAATAATTTTTGCCTAACTGAGTTGTCCCAATTCTATTACCTTTAGTTTATATATGGAAAACTAAATTTGTTTATCAATTTACGAAATTAACTCTGAAATCATCTCATTTATAAATATAAAAAAAGCGCTGATAAATTTATCAACACTTTTTGTAGTCAATATAAAGCAACGTAATTAACTTGTATTAGAAGTATTCGTTTAAATGATGATCAAAGTTGAGTTCTATATTTATATTAGTGACCATTTAACCTTTATATTTAGCATCTTTCAGATAATTATAGATTTAAAAGGGATAAATTTCAACTTATTTTCTGAATTGTTCTTCTAAAGTTTCTAATTCTTTCAATGTTAATCCAGTAAGTTCTATTATAAAATCTCTTTTGGCATCTTTAGACAAAAGTTCTTTAGCCATTTCTAACTTTGTAGCTAAGATTTTAAGTTCTTTTTCGTCAAGATTTTCTTTTATTTCTATATCAACACACTTATCCTCAACTTCTAAACTTAGTTCATTAATACGTTTAAATATCACAGTATTTTCATTAACAAAAGCTTCCGTTTCTAAATTCATAATCTCTTTAGATTCTTTTATGAACTCTTCTTTTACTTCTTTATACTCTACATTCTTATTTTCTTTTATTGTTATATCATTTGTATTTATATTATTGATTAAATTAAATAATATAAATATAGCAGGAATAGTAAAATATATTCTAGCACCCATAAAGCCTATTATAACTGTTGAAATAATAATTCCAGTGTTAAAGTTCTCAAGTGATACATTTAAAAAGCTCTTATCTGATGTATAAGATTTAATAAGTGCCAATAGTAAGGTTAGTATGCATAAAGGTAATAAAAAATAACTAGAAATAATTCCACTGAAGCCTAGACTATCAAAATAAGTATCCATATTACTGTATGTCGCCATATAACCATTTAAATAAGAGTATATACAAGCAATCATACCTAAAGCAGCTCCTAAGGCTTGAGTATACCAATTTGTAAATCTTAAATTCATAATATCACTCCCAAAATACATATATTTAATTAATATGCAAGCTTGGACCTAAATATTATAAATTAATAACAAATTTTAATATATTTAATAACTTGCTAATTAAGAAAAAAATTGATTAGAGGATTAATATTAAAATACATTTATAGATTAATTTATAACTAATAAAAAAGCTTCCATAATTAAATTATGAAGCTTTTTTATTAGTTATATGTTATTTTAAAGAATCCATAGCCTCTTGAAGAGTATCTATACTTTCTTTTGATGATTGTATTGATATTAATTGATTAGTAAGTTGCTTTACTCTTTCATTATCATTAGATTCTATAGATTGATAAATTTGACTAAGCAACTCGTATTCTTGGTTATTTAAAATAGTATTAGTTTGAAATTTATTGTTATAATTATATAAGCACATGCTATGTCTCCTTTCAAATTATCATATTTATATTTTAATCATTAGTAATAAATAATATACATTTATAATCATTATTATAAGTTGCTATTTATTTTTATATAAAATAATATTATAATCTAACTTATATGCATTTATGTATAAACTTAATATAGCAATTTTGGTATTAATTTATTAAATATAATTTATATGGAAATGATAATATTAAATCCATTGAGTAAAGGGGAGTTTTGATTATGTTAGACACTGTAGAATTTATTCTAAAGATTTTATTTTTAAT
>NZ_JBXKIW010000083.1:0-162503 GCF_056995035.1 Romboutsia sp.
TATATTTTGTTGAATTAGTATTAAACAGAGGTTAAACCTATTAATGATATAATTTGTAAAATTAAATAGTCAATAAGATTTAACTTTTGTTTTTTTATTTTTTATTTTTTAAATTTTTTTCTAGGGAGGTATTTTATGGAAGCTGTAGTTAATACCATTAATAGTGTAATATGGAGTAATTGGTTAATAGCACTTTGTTTAGGTACTGGTTTATATTTTTCATTTAGAACAAGATTTTTACAAGTTAGACATATTAAGGAAATGATAATGTTATTAGTAAAGGGTGAAAAATCAGAACAAGGAATATCTTCATTTCAAGCTCTATGCACCGCTTTAGCAGGACGTATAGGAACTGGAAATATAGCTGGGGTTGCAACAGCTATAGCTATGGGAGGTCCAGGAGCATTATTCTGGATGTGGACAATAGCATTTTTAGGTGCAGGTTCAGCATTTGTTGAATCTACATTAGCTCAAATTTACAAAGAAGTAGATGATGGTCAATATCGTGGAGGTCCAGCATATTATATTGAAAAATGTATGGGATTAAAATGGTATGCATCTTTATTTGCAGTAGCAACAGTTTTAGCAACGGGATTCTTTTTACCAGGAGTTCAATCTAACTCAATAGCAATAGGAGTGCAAAATGCATTTGGTTTAGATTCTTGGATAACAGGAGTATTTTTAGTAGCATTATTAGGTCTAATAATATTTGGTGGAATAAAAAGAATAAGTTCAGCAGCAGAATTAATAGTTCCATTTATGGGAGCAGCATATATATTAATGGCTTTAGTTATAATAGCTGTTAATATAGAAAAATTGCCAGATGTATTATCATTAATATTTAAATCAGCATTTGGTGGAGAACAAGCATTTGCAGGAATAATAGGTTCGACAATAGCGTGGGGAGTAAAACGTGGAGTTTACTCAAATGAAGCAGGGCAAGGTACAGGACCACAAGCAGCAGCGGCTGCTGAAGTAAGTCATCCAGCTAAGCAAGGTTTTGTTCAAGCTTTTTCAGTATACGTAGATACATTATTTGTTTGTTCAGCAACTGGGTTTATGATATTAATGACAGGAAGTTATAATGTGTTAGATAATGGCGGAAAAATGATAGTTGAAAATCTTCCAGGTATAGAATTTGGTCCAGCATTTACTCAAACAGCAGTTGATACTTTAGTACCAGGATTTGGAGGAGCATTCGTTGCAATAGCATTATTCTTCTTTGCATTTACAACTTTAATGGCATACTACTATATAGCAGAAGTTAACTTAGCATATTTATATAAGAAAGTATTTAAAGGAAAAGAATCATCTAAAAAATTTGTTATTACAGGTTTAAAGATTGCATTATTAGGAGCAACATATTATGGATGTGTTAAGACAGCAACATTAGCTTGGGCAATGGGTGATATAGGCGTAGGTATGATGGCATGGTTAAATATAATAGCTATATTAATAATAGCAAAACCAGCATTAGTAGCATTAAAAGACTATGAAAATCAAAAGAAAGCTAATATACCAAGAGAAGATATTAAGTTTGATCCTATTAAGCTAGGAATAAAAAATGCAGACTTCTGGGTAGAAAAATTAAAAGATAAAGCATAAAATAAACGATAATAATATTTGGAAATTATAAAGGAGTTACTTTTTAAAGTAACTCCTTTATAATTTAATGAATATAATTAGTTTATGATAGATACTGCAAATACAAAACGATTTTAGTAGGAAATATAAAAAATATGTAATGCTTTTATGAATTACAATAAAAGGAAATACAATGCAATTTGAAGAAGTAGTATAAAGTACTATTTATAGAAAGGAGATATAAACTTGAAAAAGATTAAACGTTCGAAGATATTAATATTAGGAGTATTTATATATCTTATATTTCAGATTGGATTAGTATTAATAAGTAAAAATACAGAAACTTTAGCATTAGAGTCAGAAGAATTAAAAGCTAAAATAACTACTAAAGGTATTTTTATAAGAGAAGAATATCTTATAAAATCAAATGAGGAAGGAACTGTAAAGACAATATACGATGAAGGTGAAAAAGTAAAAAAATCTCAAGAAATAGCATATATATATAAAGATAATAAAATTAATAAAATAAATTCAGAAATACAAATCTTAAATAAAGAGATCAAAGATTTGAAACTAGAATTAGAAAAAAATTCTAATAAGTTAAGTAAAGAAGTAGCTGAAAATCAACTTAAAACAAAAAAACAACAAAAGAAGATACTAGAAACTCAAAAAGAAAAACATACATCATACTTAAAAACAGACATATCAGGAATAATTTTATATAAATTTGATGGAAATGAAGAAAAATATAATTTAGAAAGTTTAGGTAAAATAACTAAAGAAGATATAGAAAAAACAACTAATAATTATAAGGACGTGGCTAAAGATAATAATATTGTAAAAGAGGGTGACCCTGTTGCTAAAGTTGTAAATAACTATGTGACATACTTAGCTATATGCGTAAGCGAAAAAGAATCTAAGCATTTTGATATAGGGAATGATATTAAAATAAGTTTTAATGATGAAGAAATAGATGGAAAAGTATATAAAAAATATCAAAATGAATCAGATATTGTAATTATATTTAAAATAACTAATCAAAATGTGGAAATTTACGATACAAGAGTAGAAGAATTTGATATAATATATAAGCAAATAGAAGGTTTAAAAATACCTAAAAGTTCTATAAAAACGGTAGATGATAAAAAAGGTGTATATGTGGTAAATAAGCAAACGCAAGATATAGATTTCGTTGAATTAAAAGGTATAGAATATGAAAATGATGAATTTGTATTTATAGACTACTATAGTAACAATATAGATGGAACAAAAACTGTTAGTTTATGCGATGAAATTATTTTGAAACCGAATAATATAAATAAAAATATTAAAATGAAGTAGGTGAAAAAATGAATAGTATCAAAGAAAATTTAAGTAGTATAAGAAATAGTATAAAAAATTGTGCAACAAAAGTTAATAGGGATAGTGAAAAAATTAAGTTATTAGCAGTTACAAAAACTGTAGATGTAGATGCTGTATTAGAAGCTATAGATAATGGAGTAACAGATGTGGGTGAAAATAAACCACAAGAATTATCTAGAAAATACGAAACGATAGGGGATAAGGTAAACTGGCACTTAATAGGAAGTTTACAAACGAATAAAGTGAAGTATATAATAGATAAAGTTTATATGATACATTCTTTAGATAGACAAGCTTTATGCGAAGAAATACAAAAACGTGCAGAGCAAATAAATAAAACAATAAACTGCTTAGTTCAAGTAAATATGTCAAAAGAAGAAAGTAAACATGGGCTAGACGAAAGCGATGTCATAGAATTTATCAATCATGTATCAGTTAGCTATAAAAATATACAAATTAAAGGTCTTATGACTATGGCACCATTTAGTGAAAATGAAGAAGAAGTGAGAAAAGTATTTAAAGGTCTTAAACAGTTATCTATAGAAATAGATAAAATGAATATACCTAATGTTTCGATGCAAAGTTTATCTATGGGAATGAGCAACGATTATGAAATAGCTATAGAAGAAGGCTCTAATATTGTCAGAATTGGAACATCAATATTTGGAGAAAGAAACTATAATAAATTATAAACCAATGAATAAATATTAAGGAGGATGTTAACAATGGGAGATGGAATATTATCTAAATTCAAAAACTGGATAGTTGAAGAAGAAGATTATGCTGAAGAGGAAGAAGAAGCTATTGATGAAGAAACAGAAATAGATGGAGATATTGGCAATGCAATTAGAAATACTAATATTGTGAAATTACACACTACAAGCCAAATGAAGGTTGTAATTGTAGAACCTAAGAAATATGATGAGGTTACAACTATAGCAGATCATCTAAAAAATAAAAGAGCAGTTATAGTCAACTTAGAAAACTTAAATGATGCAATAGCTCGTAAATCAATATTTGATTTTATGAATGGAGCAGTATATGTATTAGATGGGACTATTCAAAAAGTATCTAAAGCTATATTTATATTAGCACCAAATAATGTAGATATAGATGCTAGCATAAAAAAGGAATTAGAAAATAGTAAGACGCTTTTTCCTTGGCAAAATAGCAAGTAATAAAATATAAGAGAAGATAGAGGGTTTTTTATATGAGTACAATAGGAATTGCCTTGTATTATCTATTTGAGATATTAACTTGGGTCATACTTATTAGGAGTTTTATGACATGGGTTCCAAGTATAATGTCAAGTGATTTAGGAAGTAGTATATATAATTTTTTATGTAGAGTAACAGATCCAATAGAAGCACCTATAAGATCTGTAATGTATAAATATAGCAGTGGGCCAGTAGATTTTTCTCCAATGATAGCAATATTATTATTAATGTTATTAAAAAGAGTTGCATTAATAATATTCCTTTAAGGAGAGCTAGATGGACAAATTAAGATTGACTAATCATATTAAAGATATAGACTTAAAAAACAAAATGTTTAGAATTATAGATAACGCGAATAGTACTATAAAAAACTATGACGTTAAACAAACAGATTTTTTAAATCCTTATGAGGTTAAAAATGCTATAGCTATACTGAATTCAAATAGTGATATAAAATATACTGTTGAGGGTGGCTATGACAATGCCGAAAGAAATACTATATTCATATATCCATATTATATGGAATACGAAGAAATAGAAGATAATCTTAGATTTATCCAGATAGAAGGTAACTTCAAATTTAAAAGTATTTCTCACAAGGATTATTTAGGTGCAATTATGAACCTAGGTATAAAAAGAGAAAAAATTGGAGATATTATTATTCATGATAATTTATGCCAAATTATAGTTAGTAATGATATTTGTGATTTTATAATCATGAACTTAAATAAAGTATCAAGAAATAATGTAAGTCTAGTTGAGATTTCTAGAAATGAAATTGTATACAATCCTCCAAATTATAAAGATATATCATTTACAGTATCTTCAGATAGATTAGATTGTATAATAAGTGGTTTATATAATATATCTAGGCAAGAAAGTATGAAATACATAAATGGAGAGAGAGTAGCAGTAAATTATGAAAAGATAACTTCGCCATCGAAGGAAGTTAAAAGTGAATCTTTAATTTCTGTTAGAGGCAAAGGAAGAGCAATAGTGATTCAAGTAGGAGATATTACAAAAAAAGGCAGAATGAAAGTTCAAGCTAAGTTAATAGTATAGGGGGGAAATATATGCTAACTCCAATTGAAATAGAAAATAAAGAATTTAAAAAAGCGATAAGAGGATACAAAGAAGAAGAAGTAGATGAATTTCTAGATATAGTAAAAGAAGATTTTGAACAAATATATAGAGAAAATTTAGAACTTAAAGAAAAATTAACATTATACCAAGATCAAATGAATAAATACGACAATATAGGCGAAACTTTAAAAGCTACATTAATAACAGCTCAAAGTGCAGCAGAGGATACCTGCAGTGCGGCTAATAGAAAAGCTAAAGTAATAGTAGAAGAAGCTGACTTAAAATCAAGACAAATCATAGAACTAGCTAATAGTCGTGTCATAGAAATAAGAAAAGAGTATGACACAATGGTTAAAGAATTTAAAATATTTAGAAATAAATTTAAGTCATTATTAGAAGATGAAATAAGAAGTATAGATGAAATATTTTATAATGTAGATGATGGTAATATAAGTGGATTTGAAACTAAAACAATGTTTAACTTAGAAAAAGAAGCAGAAGTTGCTGTAACAATAGACTAATTGCTATAATGATAAGTCAATATTGTATAAAAAAATATTGACTATTCTAACAACTTGTTATACAATCTCATATTATAACTAAAAAACTAAAAGCAATGATGGAGACAGTAAGCTTTAAATAATTTTACAGAGAGTTGGGTATGCTGAGAACCAATAAATTTATAAAGTGGAAGATCACTCCTAAGCTGCAAGCTGAAAGATTAAAATCAATTAAGCTGAGCCGGTTAGTGCCGTTAAACTATACTATAGAGTGCTACATACACTTACTAGAATTTTAGCAAATGTGAAATATGCTATTTGCTGAAATGAACGAAGTGAATTTTGTATGTAGAATTAGGGTGGTAACGCGATTAATACTCGTCCCTTTTATTGGGGCGAGTTTTTTGATACAAAAAATTAGATATCCATTATTTAGATATCTAGTTATAGCCTAGGTTAATTTAGATAACAATCATAATATATAATTATATGAAAGGGTGATATTATGGCAAAATTTAAGCCATTAGTAGATAGTTCTGTTAAACAAGCAGAGGCAGAAGTTTCTAAGTATTGGAATGAAATAGACATACTTAAGAAAACTTTAGAAAAAGGTGAAAATGATCCAAGTTTTGTATTCTTTGAAGGACCTCCAACAGCAAATGGAAATCCTGGAATACACCACGTTATAGCAAGAACATTAAAAGATTCTGTTTGTAGATATCAAACTATGAATGGATATCAAGTAAAAAGAAAAGCTGGATGGGATACTCATGGATTACCAGTTGAAATACAAGTAGAAAAAGAATTAGGTTTATCAGATAAGCAACAAATAGAAGCTTACGGTATAGATAAATTTAATGAAAAGTGTAGAGCATCAGTATTCTCTTTTGAAAAACAATGGAGAGAAATGACTGAAAGAATGGCTTATGAAATAGATTTAGATAATCCATACATAACTTTAGATAATAACTACATAGAATCAGTATGGTGGATATTAAACAAATTTAATAAAGAAGGATATATATATGAAGGGCATAAGATACTTCCATACTGCCCAAGATGTGGAACAGGTCTTGCTTCGCACGAGGTTGCTCAAGGATATAAGGAAATAAAGAATAATACAGTAATAGCTAAGTTTAAGAGAAAAGATGCAAATGAGTATTTCTTAGCATGGACAACTACTCCTTGGACATTACCTTCAAATGTTGCATTAACTGTAGGACCAGAAATAGACTACTTAAAAGTTAAGCAAAATGACGAAGTTTACTATGTATCGAAGCCTTTAGCTAGCAAAGTATTAGGTGAAGATTATGAAGTATTAGAAGAAATGAAAGGTAAAGATTTAGAACATATACAATATGAACAATTAATGTCATTTGTTGAAACTGATGAAAAAGCATTCTTCATAACTTTAGGAGATTACGTAACAACTGAAGATGGTACAGGTATAGTACATACTGCACCAGCATTCGGTGAAGATGACTACAACTTAGGTAGAAAATACGGTTTACCAGTATTACAACCAGTTGATGAAGCTGGGAAGTTTACAGCTACTCCATGGGTTGGTAAATTCGTTATGGAAGAAGGCCTAGATGTTGAGATAATCAAATGGTTGCATGCTGAAAATAAATTATTTAGTAAAGAGAAAGTAGCTCATAACTACCCACACTGCTGGAGATGTCAAACTCCACTTGTATACTATGCTAAGCCAAGCTGGTATATAGAAATGACTAAGTTAAAAGACCAATTAATAGCAAATAACAAAACAGTTGAATGGTACCCATCTTTCGTAGGTGAAGGTAGATTTGGCAACTGGTTAGAAAACTTAAATGACTGGGCAGTATCAAGAAGTAGATACTGGGGAACTCCACTTAACATATGGAGATGTGAATGTGGACATAAAGATTCTGTAGGTTCAAGAGCAGAATTAGCTGAAAAAGCTATAGAAGATGTAGATCCAGAAACAGTAGAATTACATAGACCATATGTAGATGATATACATTTAAAATGTGAATGTTGTGGAAAGTCAATGACAAGAGTAACGGATGTTATAGACTGTTGGTTTGATAGTGGTGCAATGCCATTTGCTCAACATCACTACCCATTTGAAAACAAAGAAAATTTTGAAGAGCTATTCCCAGCAGATTATATCTGTGAAGGTATAGATCAAACTAGAGGATGGTTCTACTCATTACTTGCTATATCTACATTTGTTATGGGGAAAGCTCCATATAAGAAGGTTTTAGTTAATGACCTTGTATTAGATAAAGAAGGAAAGAAAATGAGTAAATCAAGAGGAAATACTGTAAATCCGTTTGAGTTATTCGATCAACATGGAGCAGATGCTCTAAGATGGTACTTATTATACGTGTCACCACCATGGAATCCAACTAGATTTGACGTAGATGGATTAAAAGAAGTTCAAAGTAAGTTCTTAGGAACTATTAAAAATGTATACAACTTCTTCACATTATATGCAAATATGGATGAAGTAAACCCAACTGAATTCTTTGTAGAATACAAAGAAAGACCAGAATTAGATAGATGGATATTATCTAAGTTTAACAACTTAAAGAAAGAAGTTGAAGAAAACTTAGCTATATTTGAATTAAATAAAACAGTAAGAATGGTACAAGACTTTATAAATGAAGACTTATCTAACTGGTATATAAGACGTTCAAGAAGAAGATTCTGGGCAACTGAATTAACAGAAGATAAGAAATCAGTTTACAATACAACTTATGAAATATTAACGGAGTTATGTCAATTAATAGCACCATTTACTCCACATATATCTGAAGAGATATATAGAAACTTAACTGGAGAGATGTCAGTTCACTTAAGTGCTTACCCGAAAGCTAATTTAGAGTTAATAGACAATGAATTAGAAGAAAAGATGGACTTAGTTAAAAACTTAGTTACTTTAGGTAGAGCATCAAGAGAAATTACTAGAATAAAAGTACGTCAACCAATACAAAAAGTATTAGTAGATGGTAAGTTTGAAGCTACTATAAGTGATGTGGTTGATTTAATAAAAGAAGAACTTAACGTTAAAGAAGTAGTGTTTGCTAAAGACTTAGGAGAATATATGAACTTTAGCTTAAAGCCAAACTTCAAAGTATTAGGACCTGTATTAGGTGCTAAGATGAAATTCTTCGCTGGAGCGTTAAATAAATTAAACCCAAGTGAAGTTGTTCCAAAATTAGAAAATGGGGAAAGTTTAATTGCTGAAGTAGATGGAGAAAACTTTGAATTTAATAAAGAGCATGTATTAGTTAATATATCTGCTAAAGAAGGATTTAATGTATCTATGGAGAACAACTTATTCGCTATATTAGATACTACATTAACTACACAGTTAATAGAAGAAGGATATGCAAGAGAATTCATATCTAAAATACAACAAATAAGAAAATCTAGTAATTTTGAAGTATTAGATAACATAAACATAGACTTCTGTTCAGATGATGAAATAGCAAATGCTATAGGTAATTATAAAGATTATATAAAATCTGAAACTTTAGCTTTAGAAATAAACAGAGTTGAAGATGAAAATTTAGAAAAACATAATTTAAATGATCATATGACAGGAATAAAAGTTGTAAGAAAATAATTTAAATGAATCCCTATGATACTGAAAGTATTATAGGGATTTTTACATATTACGAATATATTGAAAAAATCTTATTTTGCTGAAAAAGATGTAGAAAAGTAGACTAAATTGAATTTTCTGTAAAGTTAAGAAAACCTTTACACGATATATGTAAAAATATATAATGAAATAAGGGATAAGAAATAACATATATACATAGGGGTGTGTAATATGTTAGGGATAAGTAATGTAAGGTTTTAACATAATCCAGATATAAATGGATGTTGCAAAAGTGGGGGAATAAATTGTTACGGTAGTGATATTAATGAGCATGAAAGTAATCATATTCATTAATAAAAATTAAATCAAAAACCAAGAAGGTTTAAATTATGGAGGTGTATTTAATATGCCTTTATAATTTAAATCTTCTTGTTTTTTTTTGATCTAATATGGTTATAATATTTATATAATTATGTGGTTGACAAATTTTAGTGTAAAGCATATTATAAAATAAGAAATTAATAATCAAATCCTAAGAAAAGGATTAGTAACTAAAATAACTTTAATACAGAGAGTTAAGGGTGGTGAGAACTTAACATAAAGAATTTAGTGAATGGACCTTGGAGGAATAAGGTGAAATGCATTTGTAGATTAGCCAATATCGTGACTGCACGTTATAGCAGATATTAAGAGATATGTATTTTAGTACATATAATTTAGGTGGTACCGCGGAAAATATATCCGTCCTATATTACAATATAGGGCGGATTTTTTAATATAAAAAACATAGGAGGCTCTCATGAACAGAATAGGTATAATAGGAGCAATGGACGAAGAAGTAGATATATTAGTACAATTAATGGATGTTAAAGAAACTATAGAAAAAGCTAGTTTAAAGTTCTACAAAGGAACATTAGAAGGAAAAGATATAGTTTTAGTAAGATGTGGAATAGGAAAAGTAAATTCAGCATTATGTGCTCAAATATTAATAAGTGAATTTGATGTAAATGCAGTGGTAAATACAGGAGTTGCAGGAGCGCTACATTCTGATTTAGATGTATATGATATAGTAATATCAACAGATGCAATACAATATGACTTTGATACAACTGTATTTGGACATAAAAAAGGCGAAATACCAAGAATGGAAAACTCGACTTTTGTGGCAGATGAAAGGCTTGTAAAAGCAGCATTTGAATCTTCATTAGAAGAAACTAAAATTCATAAGATAGTTAAAGGAAGAGTAGTTACAGGTGATATGTTTATAAGTTCTAAAGAATTAAAAGATGAATTAGTAAATGAATTTGATGCATACTGTGGAGAAATGGAAGGAGCAGCTATTGCTCATGTATGTTCTTTAAATAAAGTACCATTTGTAATAATAAGAGCGATGTCTGATAAAGCTGATGGAACTGCAGATGTAGTATATGAAGAATTTGTACAAGATGCAGCTCATAACTCTAAGGACATAGTACTTAATATGTTAAAATCAATATAGGGGTGAAATAAATGAGTGAAAAGAAAATAATATTTAGTGGAGCTCAGCCGTCTGGAAAAATGACTTTAGGAAATTACTTAGGGGCTATACAAAACTGGACTAAGCTTCAAGATGAGTATAATTGTTTTTACAGTGTGGTTGATTTACATGCTATAACAGTACCTCAAGAAGCTAAGGATTTAAGAGCCAATACTATGCAATTACTTGCTCAATATTTAGCTTGTGGATTAGACCCTGAAAAAAATACTATATTTATACAATCTCATGTAAGTGCTCATACAGAACTTATGTGGATATTAAATACAATGACTTACATGGGTGAATTAAGTAGAATGACTCAATTTAAGGATAAATCACAAAAAAGTGAAGCTAACTTAAATTCAGGATTATTCACATACCCAGTCCTTATGGCTGCTGATATATTATTATATCAAACAGATTTAGTGCCAGTTGGAGAAGATCAAAAGCAACATTTAGAGTTAGCTCGTGATTTAGGAGCTAGATTTAATAATAGATATTCTGAAACATTTAAGATACCAGAACCATATATACCTAAAGAAGCAGGAAGAGTAATGAGTTTACAAGAGCCAAATAAGAAGATGAGTAAATCAGATTTTAATGAAAACTCATTTATTCTTTTAGTTGATGATGAAGATACAATAAGAAGAAAAATAAAAAGAAGTGTAACTGATTCACTAGGTATTGTAAATTATACAGACGAACAACCAGGAATAAAGAACTTATTAGATATTTATTCGAAATTAGATAATAAGTCAATAGAAGAGCTGCTAGCTATGTATGAAGGTAAAGGATATGGAATATTCAAAGAGGATGTAGCAGAAGTACTTGTAGAAACTTTAAGACCAATAAGAGAAAAATACAATGACCTTTTAAATAATAAAGACTACTTAGAAAATGCATATGCTAAAGGCGCAGATAAAGCTGAAAAACAAGCTAGAAAAACATTAAGAAAAGTATACAAAAAAGTAGGGTTAATAGAAAGAAAGTTTTTATAAGATAATATAATAGTAATTACAATAATTAGGATTATATAGAAATTTATTAAGTTAAATTTCTATATAATCCTTTTGTATTTTTATTAAAGATTCTTCACATAATAGCTATATAAAAAGTGTTTCATAAAAGGGTGTGATATATATTAGACATAATGAGAATAATAATTTAGACGAACAAAATCCTATAAATATGAAAGATCTTGATAAAGCTATGAATGAATTAAATTTATGTGAAAAAACAACAGAGGATTTAGGACTAATAAGGAGATATTTAGAAAGGCTAACGTTAATAATAGAAAGAAGTAGAATTAGAGACTATATGATGTTAACAGACAGTAAAAGAAGATTATTTTTAATAAACTTCGTAGCAGGCATAGGGAAAGGATTTGGGCAAGCTATAGGGTTTACTGTTTTAGCAGGGTTATTATTTTATTTATTAAGTAGTTGGGTGGATTTGCCTGTAATAGGAGAATACATAGCTAAATTAATGGATATAGTAGATCAATATAGAAAGGGTAGATAAATATGAATGTAAATAAATATAAACAACAATTGTTAGAAGATAAGCAAAAGATAGTAAGTTTAATAGGCGAAATGAAAGATAATACAGTGTTTGGAAATACTACAGAACACACTAGTGAGAAATATACATCAGGTGAATTATCAAGCTATGATAACCATCCAGCAGATATGGGGACTGAAGTATATATGCAAGATATGCAAAATAGTTTAACTATTCATGAACAAGGAAAACTTAATAATATAGAAAATGCTTTATATAAAATAGAAAATGGAAGTTACGGTATATGTGATGAATGCAAGAACCAAATAGATGAAGATAGACTAGACATACTTCCAGAAACTAATTTATGTAGTTGTTGTGCAAAACATCAACCAGATGAACCTATAACAAGTAGAACATTTAATCAAAATCTTATAAATGAAGGTCCGAGTTTCTATGATGAGGTATCATTAAGACTTAATGAAATGAATAAGATGCCTCATGATGAGTCAGATCTAGATTAATAATAAGAAAAGAGGTCCTGTAAATGAAAAAAATATTATATACAGTATCTGTAGCGTTGCTTTTAGTAATAGGTATGTACTCATATAAACAAGAAAACTTAAATAATAAAGAAGTTATGGATTTAAGTGAAGATATAATAAATGATTATGAAGATATAATCATTAGAAAAGGAAATGATGATGAAAAGATAATAGCATTAACTTTTGATGATGGTCCAGATATAGATTTCACACCACAGATTTTAGATATATTAAAAAAACACGATGTTAAAGCAACTTTTTTTGTAGTTGGAGAGAAAGTAGGTTGGAACCCAGAATTACTAAGAAGAGAATATGATGAGGGTCATGAAATAGGGAATCATACGTTCACTCATATAAATGTATCAAAGAGAGGGTATGGAGAAATAGAAAAAGAAATAACCGACACTCAGCAAGCTGTAAAAAAAGTAATAGGACAAGAACCTAAATTATTTAGACCTCCATACAGAGCACTCAGCAAGGAAATGTGCAGTATTGTAAAACAAAAAAATATGAATATAATTTTATGGTCAAATCTAGACCCAAGAGATTGGTCTAATCCAGGAGTTTATTATATAGCTAACACAATAACGTCAAAAGTAGAAAATGGAAATATAATACTTTTACATGACTATAATAATTTAAGAAATTCAAAATCACAAACTATACAAGCATTAGATGTTGTGATACCTAAGTTAAAGGAAAAGGGATATAAGTTTGTAACTGTATCTCAACTCATAGATCATATGGATAAATGTCATCCTACCCAAAAATAATAAATCAGTTTTATTTAATATAAAAAATAATAGGCTTCCAATTAGGAAGCTTTTTTTTGTATAATAGTAATATATAATAAGTTTGGAGGAAAATATATTGTTATACGAGCTAATAATAGTTTTATTAATAGGAATAGATCAAATTTCTAAGGTATGGGCACTCGGTTCTCTAAAAGAGATGGGCAGTATACCTATAATTAAAAATGTATTTCATCTTACATATGTGGAAAATAGAGGTGCTGCATTTGGAATGTTGCAAAATAATCAAATCATATTTATAATAGTTGCATTAACAGCATCAGTTTTTGCTTTATACTATTTACATACTAAGAAGGTAAATATATTAGGCAAAACTGGAATTATACTTATAATAGCAGGCGCAATAGGAAATCTAATAGATAGAGTTAGGCTTGGATTTGTAGTAGATTATTTTGATTTTAGATTTATTTGGGAATATGTATTCAATGTAGCTGATGTTTTTGTAGTTGTAGGAACTATAGTACTATGTATATATATAATATTTTTTGAAGAGGAAAAGCAGGTGAAGTAATGGACGAAATAAGAGAATTTTTAGTTCTTGAAGAAGAAGAAGGAGATAGATTAGATGTATACTTATCATCTCAACTTGGAGATATGTCAAGAAGCTATATTCAAAAGATAGTAAAAGATAAAAAAGTAAAAGTTAACAATAAAGAAGAAAAAGCAAAATATTTAGTAAAAGAAGATGACAAAGTAGTAATAGAAATACCAGCTCCAAAATTATTAGAAGTTACACCTCAAGATATACCAATAGAAATTGTTTATGAGGATAGTGATTTACTTATAATAAATAAACAACAGGATATGGTAGTTCACCCTGCTCCTGGTAACTATGAAAATACTTTAGTTAATGCAATACTATATCATTGTAGAGATAATTTATCATCTATAAATGGTATTATAAGGCCTGGAATAGTTCATAGAATAGATAAAGACACATCAGGGTTGTTAATGATAGCTAAAAATAATAATGCTCATAACAGCTTAGCTGAGCAGTTAAAAGACCACTCTATAACTAGAGAGTATGAGTTTATATGTCACGGTGTAGTGAAAGAAGATAAAATAACCGTAGATAAGCCAATAGGAAGAAATCCTAAGGATAGATTAAAGATGGCAATAGTAAAAGATGGAAGAAATGCGGTCACTCATTTTGAAGTTGTAGAAAGATATGAAAACTTTACACATATGAGAGCTAGGCTTGAAACTGGTAGAACACATCAAATAAGGGTGCATGCACTATCTATAAATCATCCGCTTTTAGGAGATATAGTTTATGGTCCTAAAAATAATAAATTTAAAACAAATGGCCAAACATTACATGCTAAAAAATTAGGATTTATACACCCAAGTAGTAAAGAATATATAGAGTTTGATTCAGAGTTACCTAAATATTTTAAAGATATAATTAGCAAACTTAAATAAGTATTGCAAAAATTGTCGTAAGGTTATATAATGAGTAATAACAAAATAAAAAAATAAAATACCTTTAAATGATACGGAGATATCGTAAGGCAAAAGCCATGTAAGCTTAAATTGATTTGTCAGCAAGTTTTTAAAATAATATAACTATTTTAAAATTGATGAAGATATGAGCTGGTGAATTTTTTAGTACATGCTAGCTTCTTGTCTTATGATAAGAAGCTTTTTAATATCTAAAGGTTTATAAATTATCTGGTTTGTGAATAATTTATAAGCTTAACTGTGTCAATATTAGTTAATCAAAAATTTAATTAAGAAAATTAAGTAGATTATTAGGAGGTCAACGATGAGAGAAAAGGCCCAATTAATGGATGAAAAAGCAATATCAAGAGCAATAACAAGGGTAAGCCATGAAATAATAGAAAAAAATAAAGGTATAGAAGATATAGTTTTAGTAGGAATAAAAACTAGAGGAGTACCTATTGCAAACAGAATATCTAAAAAGATAGAACAAATAGAAGGTACTAAAGTTAATATAGGTGAAGTTGATATAACTTTATATAGAGATGATTTAAAGAAAATAGATGTAGACCCAGTGCTTAATGGATCAAACATAGATTTCAATATAAATGATAAGATAGTTATTTTAGTAGATGATGTATTATATACAGGTAGAACTGTAAGATCAGCATTAGATGCTATAATAGATATAGGAAGACCAAAAGTAATACAACTTGCAGTTTTAGTCGACAGAGGTCATAGAGAATTACCGATAAGAGCCGATTATGTAGGAAAAAATGTTCCAACATCAAAACATGAAGTTATATCAGTAAAATTATCAGAAATTGATGAAGAAGATTCAGTAACAATAAAAGAATAATAACATACACTATACAGAGTTTGTAGTACCTTTTAATTCAGTGCAGAGATACTGAAAAAGGGAGAATTATTTCTCCCTAAAAATTCAAGGGAGGTTTTTTTATGAAAAAAACAATAATGTCAATACAACATTTACTAGCAATGTTTGGAGCTACAGTATTAGTTCCAATACTAACAGGATCTAACCCATCAGTTGCAATATTTTGTGCTGGACTAGGAACTTTAATATTCCATTTTTGTACAGAAGGAAAAGTACCAGTATTCTTAGGATCAAGTTTCGCATTTATTCCAGTAATATTAATGGCTAAAGAAGCTTCTAATGGTGATTTAGCTTATGCGCAAGGTGGTATTATGGTAGCAGGTTTATTATATGTAATCATGTCATTTATAGTTAAAGCAGTAGGAGTAGATAAAATAAAAATATATTTCCCTGCACAAGTAACTGGAGCTATGATTGGAGTTATAGGATTAAACTTATTACCAACAGCATTTGATATGGCATCAGCAAATAGACTAATAGCAATGATAACTTTAACAATAGCACTTTCTATAAATAAATTTGGTAAAGGATTTATAAAGCAATTAGGTATATTAATAGCTGTATTTTCAGGATATACAATATGTTTGGCAATGGGATTAGTAGATATTAGTACGATAACACAAGCTAGTTTACTTGAAATACCAAAGTTTACATTACCAAAGTTCAGCTTAGAAGCTATAGTTATGGTAGCACCAGTGGTTATAGCAGTATTTATGGAACACATAGGCGATATGACTACTAATGGAGCAGTTGTAGGTAAAAATTTCATAGAAAATCCAGGGTTAAATAGAACTTTACTTGGAGATGGATTAGCTACTATAGTAGCAGGATTTTTAGGCGGACCAGCAAATACTACTTATGGAGAAAATACAGCAGTACTTGCAATAACTAAAAATTATGATCCATCATTATTAAGACGTGCAGCGATGTTTGCGATAGGTTTTGCATGCATAGGTAAGTTTGGAGGATTTTTACAAAGTATACCCGTAGCTGTCATGGGAGGAATAAGCATATTACTATTCTCTATGATAACTTTTGTAGGACTTAAAACTGTAAAAGATAGTGAATGTACACAAAATAAAAATAATATCATTATAATAGCTACTATAATGATAATAGGATTAGGAACGACATACTTAAATAATAAAGGAATAGTAATAGGAATACCTATAACTCAAAGTGTAACAATAACAGGATTAAGTTTAGCAGCAATAGTAGGAATTATATTAAACAGAATTTTAAATAATCAAGACTTTAAAGTTGAGAACAATAAAGAAAAAATAGCAGCACAAGCTACTATTGTATAATTAAATATAATGATTAAATTGCCCCTTTTTTAGATGATGAAAATAAATCTGGAAAAGGGGTTTTATGTTGTAACTAAATAGATAGAATTAAACAAAAAAGGAAGCATCTCTTAATTATTAAAATTATCTTGAGACACTTCCTTTTTAGTAAAAATATTAATCTTTAATTTTTAATTTTGCTACTAATTCTTCTGTTGGATCTACATAAATAGTACTATTAGTTTCATAAATTACCATACCAGGTTTTGAACCGTTAGGTTTTTTAATATTCTTCTTATTAGTATAATCGACAGGAACTTTAGATGATAATTTACCTTTGCTAAAGTATGCAGCAAGCATAGCGCCCTCAAATATAGTTTGCTCAGAAACTTCCTTTTCTTCACACTTTATAATAACATGAGAACCAGGAATATTCTTTGTGTGCATCCATATATCATTATTGTCTGCAATTTTTAATGTAAGATGGTCATTTTGCTTATTATTTTTACCAACAAGAATTTTAAATCCATCAGAACTTATGAATTCATGTGGCTTTGTAGTAAGCTTAGTTTGTTTTGTAGTAAGTTTAGCTTCTTTATTACCTTTATTTTTGATTTTTAAATATCCTAATTTTCCTAACTCTTCTCTTATATCAAGTAGTTCTGCAAGGTTTTCGCAGTTTTCTATACTTAAAATAATATTTTCTAAGTAATCTACTTCTTCTTTAGTTATATCTATTTGATGCGTTAATTCTATTTTAGCAGTTTTCATTTTAGAATACTTCTTAAAGTATTTTTGAGCGTTTTCAGAAGGAGTAAGATTCTTATTTAAAGATATAGTTACATTTTTATAATCAGGATCATAGAAGTTAGCAACTTCAATACTGTCCATTCCTTTTTCAATCATATAGATAGATGATGTAAGTAGCTCACCTTTAACCTTATAAATATTTGCAGTTTCAGATTCAATAAGCTCTTCTTGTTGTTTTTTCAATTTATTATAAAGTCTATCTAATTTAATAGATATACTTTTTCTTAGATCAGAAGAACGTTGGTGAATTCTGTCTTTAATATCTTTAGTTTTATAATAATCTTCTAGTATTTTAGACATACTGTCATCATTTATAAATGATAAATCATTAAATAGACTTAAATTAACACAACTAAAATCTACAACTCTGTCTATGTTTTCATCAATAACTATACATGGAGAATAGCTATTATTTCTAATATCGCTAAATAAAGTAGAAAATGCATTATATAATGACTCAAAATCATTTGATGAGCAATCTTTTATATTACTTTTTTCATCAATCTTAGCTCTAAAACAAATTTCCTTGGCAATAATTGGACTTATACCTAAAAATTTAGAATAAATAGACTTAAATATATTGCCTTCAAAAGTATTTAAAGTATTTATAAATTTATTAAGAGATATATCATCAAGTGGATTTACTTTATCTTGTTTTGGAGGTAGCGTATAAGTAAGCCCCGGTAGTATTTGACGAACTCTACTTATACTAGGAGGAATTCTCTTAGCAGAATCTATTATTTTATTATCAGATGAATGGGTAAGAATTATATTACTATGTCTTCCCATAATTTCTATAATAATATCCTTTGTCGTTTTCTCTTTTAATTCATCGAAAGACTCAACACTAATTTTTATCATTCTCTCAAAGCCAACTTGACAGATGTCAACTATATTCCCACCTTGGATATGCTTTCTAAATAACATACAAAACATTGGTGCAGTAATAGGATTTTCTTTCTTAGAATTATTTGCTAAGTAAACTCTAGGGTTTGAAGCACTAGCACTTAAAATTAATTTGAAATTCTCTTTATTATTACGTATATGTAAAACAATTTCATCATTCTCTGGTTGATGAACTTTATCGATTTTACCGCCTAAAAGTTTTGCATGTAATTCATCTACTATAGAGTGTATAACTAAACCATCTAAAGCCATAATAATTGCTCCTTTCTTGGACATATAAATGTCAGTAAATTAATTATTGCACATAATATATATATTGTGAATAGTTAGCTTTGTATAATCAAGTTTTTATATAAAATTTAATATTAAGTTTCTATAATGTATAATATTTATATAAAATTATAAAAATATTATCTATATAATTTCCTTTTCTAACTAATATATTGTATAATGTTAAGTTAGAGATTTAAAATTAAAAAGAGCAGAATTATGAAATTTTAGAAGTTGTATAGAAATAGGAAATAACTTTATTACTATAGACGAAAGATTTAATGGTAAAAAATTTAAAATGTAGCATCCAACGTTGGATGCGTAAAAATAGAAATAGAAGATTTTGTTTATATGACAAGACCTCTATAAAAATATGTGAAGGAAATTTGGAGGTATAATATGGCTATAAGTATGACAGGTTTTGGAAGAGGAGAATATAAAGATGATAACTATTGTTTTTTAATAGAATGTAAAACTATAAATCATAAGTATGCAGATATAAATATTCGTCTACCAAGAAAAATAGCATTTTTAGAAGACAAAGCAAGAAATTTAATTAAAGACTATGTAAAAAGAGGAAGAGTGGATTTATACATAAAGCTTGACTTGTTAGGTAATGAGGATGTAAACTTAAAGTTTGATGACGTGTTGGCTAGTCAATACGTAGGCATACTAAAGCAAATAAGAGATAAATTTGATTTAGTAGACGATATAAGTGCTATGAATATAGCTAAGTTTCCAGATATAATAAAAAGTGAAGAAAAAGAAGAAGATGAAGATCTTTTATGGTCAATGTTAAAGAGAGCATTAGAAGAATCTTTAGTTAAGTTAAAAGAAATGAGAAGCGAAGAAGGTAAAAAATTAGCAGAAGATGTTATAATGAGATGTGATCTTATTAAAAATTATATTGAAGAAATTGAAAAGTACTCATATAATGTTGTTATTGACTATAAAGAAAAGCTAAACAATAGAATAACTGAAATATTAGAAAATCCAAGTTTAGTAGATGAAAATAGATTAGCTCAAGAAGTAGCAATATATGCTGATAAGAGCAGTATAACAGAGGAAATAGTTAGATTTGAAAGCCATATAGAACAGCTTAAAAAGACAGTTGTAAAAAATGAATCAATCGGAAGAAAAATAGATTTCTTAATTCAAGAAATGAATAGAGAAACTAATACTATAGGTTCAAAATCGTCAGATTTAAATATAACTAATTTAGTAGTTGAAGTTAAATCTGAGTTAGAAAAAATAAGAGAACAAATTCAAAATATAGAGTAGAAAAATATAACATAGATTTCAATAAAATGACAAACATTTGTATAATTAGAAAGGAAGATAGTAATGCTTAAGAGAAAAGGGCTATTATTAGTTGTATCAGGTCCATCTGGCGCTGGAAAAGGTACAATATGCAAAGAACTATTAAAACAAAATGATCAAATAAAATTATCTATATCAGCTACAACTAGAAAGCCAAGAAATGGTGAGGTTGATGGAGTGAATTATTTCTTCTTAGAGAAAGAAAAATTCCAAGATATGATAGGAAAAGGCGAGTTTTTAGAATATGCTCAAATTTATGATAATTTCTATGGAACTCCTAAAGCTGCTATAATAGAATGCTTAGAAAATGGGCAAGATGTTATATTAGAAATAGAAATGCAAGGAGCAAGACAAATAAAAGATGTATATCCTGAGGGAGTATTTATATTTGTATTACCTCCATCTCTTGAAGAACTAAAAAATAGAATAGTTGGAAGAGGAACTGAAACTAAAGAAGAAATAGAAAAGAGATTTAGTTGTGCATTTGAGGAAATAAATCAGATAGTAAATTATGACTATTTTGTAGTTAATGGTGATGTAAATAAATCAGTTAAAGAAGTAGAAAGCATAATATTATCTGAAAAGAATAAGGTTACTAGATATAAAAATAATATAATAGAAAAATTCAAGGAGGAATTATAATATGTTAAAACCATCAATCAATGAAGTACTAGACAAAATAGACAACAGATACTACTTAGTTGGAACTGTTGCAAAAAGAGCAAGAGAAATAGTAGATGGTGCTGAAATCTATGTTGCAAACAGAAACAAAGAAACTAAGCCAGTTAATTTAGCTACTCAAGAAGTTGTAGACGGAGAAATCACTTATAGACTATTAACTGAAGAGGAGATAGAAATAGCAGAAGCTAAGCATCATGCAGAACAACAAAAAACTATAGAAGAGGAGTAATTTTCTATGTTTAAAGATAAAACTGTTGTAATTGGTGTAAGCGGTGGAATCGCTGTGTATAAAACTTTAGATATTATAAGCAGATTGAGAAAACTAGGCGTAAATGTTAATGTTATAATGACTGCATCAGCAGCAGAATTTGTTACGCCATTATCATTTCAGTCTTTAAGTCAAAATTATGTAGTTTGTGATATGTTTGAAGACCCTAAAACTTGGGATGTAGAACATATATCTCTAGCAAAAAGAGCGGATGTATTTTTAATAGCACCTGCAACTGCTAATGTTATAGGTAAGATGGCTAATGGTATAGCAGACGATATGCTTACAACAACAATTATGGCTACTAAAGCTAAGGTTTTAATAGCACCAGCTATGAATACTAATATGTATGAAAATCCGATAGTTCAAAGAAATATAAATATATTAAAAGAATTAGGATATAATTTTGTTGATCCTGAAAGCGGTAGACTTGCTTGTGGAGACACGGGAAAAGGAAAGTTAGCTACTCCAGAAACTATAGTTGATGAAGTTGTTAAGCTACTTAGCGCAAATCAGGATTTAAAAGGAAAAAGTATAATAGTTACTGCTGGACCTACAATGGAAAGTATAGATCCAGTGAGATTTATAAGTAATAGATCCAGTGGAAAAATGGGTTATGCAATAGCTATGCAAGCTATAAACAGAGGAGCGGATGTAACTTTAATATCTGGGCCTACAAACTTAACACCACCACAAAATCTTAAGAAACTTATTAGAATAGAAAGTGCTAAAGATATGTACGATGCAGTGATAGAAAACTTAGATGAAAATCAAGTTGTTATAAAAAGTGCAGCCGTAGCAGATTATAAACCTAAAAATTACGTTAATAAAAAGATTAAAAAGTCTGATGATGATTTATCTATAGAATTAGATAGAAATAAAGATATTGCATATGAAATAGGTAAAATTAAAAATGATAAAATACTAGTTGGATTCGCAGCTGAAACCAATGACCTTATAGAAAATGCAAAAGGTAAAGTAAAAAAGAAAAACTTAGACTTTATAGTAGCAAATGATTTAACTAAGGAAGGTGCAGGCTTTGGCGTTGACACTAACATAGTTAAGATTATAGATAAAGAAGGTAATATAACAGAATACCCGAAAATGAAAAAAGAAGAAGTAGCTAATGTTATTTTAGATAAGGTTAAAATACTACTTAAAAGATAAGCATCTATTAAATATAGATGCTTTATTTTTGAAGTAAATTGGACATAATTCAAAATAAATGAATTAACTAGCTTGTATAAAAATAGAGGTCATAATATGGAAAAATATGCAAAAGTAGTAGTAAGAAGTAACACTATATATACAGACAACTTATTTACATACAAAGTTCCAGATTTTTTAATAAGTGAAATAAGTATAGGGCATAGGGTATTAGCTCCTTTTGGAAGAGGAAATAAACCAACAGAGGCCTTTGTATTTGAAATTATAGATACAGTAGATGAAAATATAAAAATAAAAGAAATTGTTGATGTATTAGATGAAAATCCTATATTTAAAGTTGAAGATTTAGAGTTAGTAAATTGGATGAAAAATAGATATTTATGTACATATATAGATTGCATAAACTTAATATATCCTAAAGGTTATAAATTAAATAACTATAAAATGGTAAGATTACATGAGAAAATAGATGAATTAGGTGAGTATGAATTTAAATCATTTTTATCAACATTAAATGAATCACAACAAAAAATACTAGATGCTATAGTAAGTAATAAAGGAAAAGTTAAAGTCGAGAAGTTAAAATATATTCAAAATCTTAATAGTTTGCTAGATAGAATGGCTAAAAAAGAGATTATTAATTTGTATTGGGAATATAAAGACCATAAAAATGAAAAAAAAATATGCTATGTAGCTTTAACCATGGATAGTGATGAAGTTGATGAGTATATAAAAGATAATAAAATAAGCTTAGGAAGTAAGCAAAAAGAAGTAGTAAAGTTTTTAAAAAATAATCAAAATGTAGAAATAAATGATGTAATGGAGTTATTAAGTGCATCTAAGAAAAGTATTACCTCCTTACATGATAAGAATTTAATTACATTGGAATTAAAAGATTATTATAGGAATCCAGAAAGTATTTATAGCTCAACATATAAAAATATAAAATTAAATTCTGAGCAACAATATGCAATAAATAAAATAACATCAGAAATGTTTAAAGAATGTAAAAAACCATATATGTTACATGGAGTAACAGGAAGTGGAAAAACAGAAGTATATATGGAAGTTATTGACTATACCTTGAATCAAGGGCTAGATAGTATAGTTTTAGTTCCTGAAATTGCACTTACACCACAGACTATATCCAGGTTTAAAAATAGATTTGGAGATATAGTAGGAGTATTCCACAGTCAATTATCAGAAGGGCAAAAACATGATGTATATAAAGCTATAAAGGCTGGTAAGGTAAGAATTTTAATAGGTGCAAGATCAGCTTTATTTGCACCATTTAATAGTTTAGGAGCAATAATAATAGATGAATTTCATGAAACTTCATATAAATCAGAAAAAAATCCTAAGTTTAGCGCTATAGAAGTAGCTAAGTATATGGCTATGAAAAATAGTATATCCTTAGTGCTAGGATCGGCAACTCCATCAATAGATGAATACTATAAAGTTGAAAGTGGAGAGTATGAACTTATAGAAATAAAATCTAGAGCTAATAATAAGCCACTTCCTAAGATAGAAGTTGTAGATATGAAATCTGAGTTGAATAATGGAAATAAAAGTATATTTAGTACTACATTACAAAATGAAATAGAGGAAACAATTAAAAATAAAAATCAAGTAATATTGTTTTTAAATAGAAGAGGATATGCAAGTTTTGTATCTTGTAGGAAGTGTGGATATGTTTTTCAATGTGAAAATTGTGATATATCATTAACTTATCATAAAGGAAAAAATATTGGGAGATGCCATTACTGTGGATACGAAAAAGAAATTCCAAAAGAATGTCCGGAATGTAGTAGTCATTATATAAAACCATTTGGAGTTGGAACACAAAAAATAGAGGAAGAGCTAAAAAGTATATTTACAGAAGCTAGAGTGCTTAGAATGGATAAAGACACTACATCTAAAAAGGGTTCTTTAGAAGAAATATTAAATAAATTTAAAAATAAAGAAGCTGATATATTAATAGGAACTCAAATGCTTAGTAAAGGATTAGATTTTGATAATGTTACTTTAGTAGGTATTCTATCAGCTGATATGATACTTAATTTCCCAGATTATAAAAGTTTTGAAACTACATTCCAACTAGTAACCCAAGTTTCTGGACGTGCGGGAAGATCTGATAAAGAAGGAAAAGTAATACTACAGACGTATGATACTGACCATTATGCAATAAGAAGGGCTATAAATTATGATTATGAAGGTTTCTATGAGGATGAAATAAAAATAAGAAAAGCTTTTGGATATTCCCCATTTAATAATATGATAAGTGTAGTAATAAGCGGAGAAAATGAAAAAATAGTAAAACAAAATGCTCAAAATATGCATGATTCAATTATTTATTTACTGAAAAATAGGGGTATAAATAATTTTGAATTCATATTAGGGCCAAATCCGTGTTCAATATCCAAAATAAATCAAAATTATAGATGGCAAATATTATTTAAAGATGATAATATTGAAATTAATTTATTAAAGGGTATAATAAAATATATATGTATAACAAAAAGAGATGTTGTATTTAATAAAGAAGTTAACGTATCAATAGATATTAACCCAAACAGCGTATTATAAAACCAGGAGGAGAATTAAAATGGCATTAAGAAAGATAGTTCAAATAGGAGAACCAGTATTAAGAAAGAAATCAAAAAAAGTAGAAAAAATAGATGAAAAAATAATACAATTATTGGATGATATGGCAGATACAATGTATCAAGAAGATGGTGTAGGTCTTGCAGCGCCTCAAGTTGGAATATTAAAAAGAGTTGCAGTTATAGATATAGGGGATGGAATAATAGAACTAATAAATCCTGAAATAATAGAAGCATCTGGAGAACAAATAGATGATGAAGGATGTTTAAGTGTTATAGGTGAAGTTGGAATCGTTAAAAGACCTTATAAAGTAAAAGTAAGAGCATACAATAGAAAAGGACAATTATTTGAAATAGAAGGTGAAGAACTTTTAGCTAGAGCATTCTGCCATGAGATAGACCACTTAGAAGGAATATTATTCGTAGACAAAATAGAGAAGTAGTAGGAGTTGAGAAAATGAAAATAGTATTTATGGGAACTCCAGAAATTGCAACTGGATGTTTACAAAAAATTATAGATGAAAAATATGAAGTTATAGGTGTGGTAACTCAACCTGATAAACCTCAAAATAGAGGTAAAAAATTAGGGATGCCACCTGTAAAAGAACTTGCATTAAAATATGATATACCAGTATATCAACCAGTAAGAGCTAGAGAAGAAAGCTTTGTAGAAACTTTAAAAGAACTTCATCCTGATGTGATAGTGGTTGTGGCATTTGGTCAAATACTTCCTAAGGATATACTTGATATACCTAAGTTAGGGTGTATAAATGTTCATGTTTCGCTATTACCAAAATACAGAGGAGCAGCTCCTATAAATTGGGTTATAATAAATGGAGAAACAAAAACAGGTGTAACTACTATGTATATGGATGAAGGTCTAGATACTGGAGATATGATACTAAAAACTGAGTTTAATCTTGATGATGAAATAACAGCTGGAGAACTTCATGATCAGATGATGGAGATAGGGTCACAAACTTTAAAGGAAACACTAGATTTAATAGAAAAAGGATGTGCACCTAGAAAAAAACAAAATCACGATGAATTTAGTTATGCACCAATGATGAATAAAGCTTTAGGAAACATAGACTGGAATAAAAGTGCTAAAGAAATACATAACCTTGTAAGAGGTGTAAATCCATGGCCAAGTGCTTATACGAAATATCACGATAATACTATGAAAGTATGGAAGACGCGAGTATTAAGTGAAACTAGTGATAAAGCTTGTGGAACTATACTTAAGGTAGATAAAGATGGTATGAGAGTAAGTACAAAAGATAATGTTATCTTAATAGAAGAATTACAGATGCCAGGAAAGAAAAGAGTATTAGTATCAGAATATATAAAAGGAAATAGTATAGAATCTGATAAAGTACTAGGTTAGGTGAAATATATGATAGATACAAAAAAATATATGACAACTATAGGTATACTTTTAGTAATACTTTTAATTTCAGGAGTAGCTATTAATATTTTTATATCTAGTTTAACTCATATATTTACTATGTTTATAGATATTATAGTAGTTATTGTAGCAGTAGCAATAGTATTTTCTATAGTGGTTACACATAATATAATTAAGGATAAGGAAGTTAATCCTTTAGCAATGAAAGTGAACTTTAAAATAGTTAGCATATTATTTCCTATAATAACTTTTGTAGCAGAATTAATTGGAATATCTAAAAATGAAATAAGAAAAGTATATGTGAAGTTAAATAATAAATATATATATAGCAATAAATATAGCATTAAAGCAGAAGAAATACTTATACTTATACCACATTGTGTTCAAAAAAATAGTTGTAAATTAAAAGTAACTACTAATATAGAAACATGTGCTAGATGTGGTTTATGTAATATAGGTGATTTAGTTAAATTAAAAGAAAAAATAAATGTAAATATTTTTGTAGCTACAGGAGGTACACTAGCTAGGAAGATTATAATAGATAAGAAACCTAAGGCTGTTATAGCGGTTGCTTGCGAAAGAGATTTAACAGCAGGAGTTCAGGATGTTAGAAATATACCAGTTTTAGGGGTATTTAATAAAAGACCTAATGGACCTTGTGTAGATACAAGTATAGATGTAGATGAAGTAGAAGAAGCAATAAATTTTTTTATGTTAGATAAAACTAGAAACTATAGATAATAAAAATACTTTACTGAAATGATGCTTAATCAATTAATATAGTTTGGTGTAGAATAAAGATTTACTCAATATATTTGTAATATCTATAGAGTCAAAGACTAAAGAAGTTAATTTAGATAGGAGTGTGTTTTACATGATGTATCCTGGTTATTATGGATTTGGATTCGATCCTACACTTATAATATTACTTCCTGCAATATTATTTACGATGTATGCTCAATTTAAAGTTACATCTACAACAAGTAGATACTTAAGAGTAAATGCACGTAGAGGATATAGTGGAGAACAAGTAGCTAGAAAGATATTAGATTCAAATGGTTTATATAACGTTAAAATAGAAATGGTTAGAGGTCGTTTAAGTGATCACTATGACCCAAGAAGCAATGTAGTTAGATTATCTCAAGATATTTATTATGGAACATCTATAACATCAATTGCAGTTGCAGCACATGAATGTGGTCATGCGATGCAACATGCTAAAGGATATGTACCTCTTAATTTAAGAAGTGCTTTAGTTCCAGTAGTAAACTTTTCATCGAGTATGTCGTGGTTTTTAATAGCAATAGGGTTTATGATGAGAGGACCTTTTTTAGAAATTGGTATATTATTATTTTCAGCATCGGTATTATTCCAAATAATAACTTTGCCAGTAGAATTTAATGCATCAAATAGAGCAGTAGTTCAACTTTCTAACTTAGGAATTGTTGAGGGTAAAGAAGCTAACCAAAGTAGAAAAGTACTTACGGCAGCTGCATTAACATATGTAGCAGCAGCTCTTACATCAATTCTTCAATTATTAAGATTATTAGCAATAGCAAATAGAGATAATGATTAAAGTAGATTGTCCTAGTACTTCTAGGACTTTTTCTACGGAAATCTAAATAGAATATAGATATTCGAGGAGAAAATTATATGAACGCAAGAGAAATAGCATTTAAAGTACTAACTGACATAGAAAAAAATAAAAATTATTCTAATATGTCAATAAACAAACATTTTAAAGATTTAGAAATAAAGGATCAAGATAGAGGGTTTACTACTGAATTAATATATGGAGTGGTAGAAAATAGAAATTATCTAGATTATATTATGGACAAACTTTCAAAAATGAAATCAGAAAAGATGCAGATGCATGTTAGAATATTTTTAGAAATGGGAATTTACCAAATCCTATTTTTAGATAGTGTTTCAGATTATGCAGCAGTAAATGAAACTGTAAACTTAGTTAATAACCATGATAAAAAATCATCAGGATTTGTAAATGCAATTCTTAGAAATGTAATAAGACAAAAAGATACTATAGCAAAGGTAGATATAGAAGATAATATAATGTACTTATCTACAAAGTATTCATACAAGCCATGGATGATAAAAAATTGGATTAAAAGTTTTGGGCAAGAATTTACTGAAGATTTACTAGAAGCAAATAATGAAAAACCAAGCATTTATATAAGGGTGAATACTTTAAAGACTACTAGAGATGAACTTATGAGTAAGTTATCAGAAATGAATATAAAATGTTTTAAAGTATCTACATTAGAAGAAGCAATAAGAGTAGAAAACCTTAAGAATATAGAAAATAATAAGTTGTTTAAAGATGGATTATTTACGGTACAAGATATAAGTTCTATGATCGTAGGAAAAATAGTTAATCCTAAAGAAAATTCTCTTGTACTAGATATATGTAGTGCTCCAGGTGGAAAAACTACTCATTTAGCAACAATTATGAATAATACTGGACATATAGTATCTAGGGATATATTTGAACATAAAATAAAACTTATAAATGCTACTGCAAATAGATTAGGACTTACAAATATAGAAGCGGAATGCTTTGATGCAGCTATGCTAGATAATGATAGTATAGATAAATTTGATTATGTTCTAGCAGATGTTCCTTGTTCAGGTCTTGGGATAATAAGAAGGAAACCAGAAATAAAATATAAAGAAAAAGCAGATCTTAAGGAATTACCATCTATACAAAGTAAGATATTAAAAAATGCTTCAAAGTATGTTAAAGTAGGCGGAGTTTTAGTATATAGTACATGTACTATTCAAGATGTTGAAAATATAGATATAGTTGAGAATTTCCTTAAAGAAAACGATGATTTTGAATTAGTTCCAATAGATGCAGTTAATGTAGATGTAGACAATCAAGATAAGGGATATTTAAAAATATATCCACATATTCATGGTATGGATGGTTTCTTTATAGCGAAATTAATAAGAGTAAGGTAGTGATAATATGAATCAAAATAAAGTAGCATTAAAAAACTTTACAGAAGCCCAAATGAAGGATTTTATGAAAACTATAGGTGAAAAGCCATTTAGAGGTAGTCAAATTTTTTCATGGATATATAGGGGAGCTAAAAGTTTTGATGATATGAATAATATACCAAAAGGGTTGAGAGACAAATTAGAACAAGTATCCTACATTGGTAATATAGAAATGGAATTAAAACTAGAATCTAAAAAAGATGGAACTAAAAAATACTTATTTGAGTTAAAAGATGGAAATATAATAGAAACTGTAATGATGGATTATGAAAGTAGAGTTACAGTTTGCGTTTCTAACCAAGTTGGTTGTAGAATGGGATGTAAATTTTGTGCATCTACTATAGATGGATTAGTAAGAAATCTAGAACCTTGGGAAATATTAGATCAAATAATGAAAATACAAGAAGATACAGGTAAAAGAGTATCAAATATAGTTTTAATGGGAAGTGGAGAACCATTAGATAATTTTGAAAATACTAAGAAGTTTTTAGAAGTTGTAAATGACGAAAATGGATTAAATATAGGATATAGACATATAACTTTATCAACTTGTGGTATAGCTCCAAAGATGCATGAACTAGCAGATTTAGGTTTACCTATAAATTTAGCTCTTTCACTACATTCACCGTATGATGAATCTAGAAAAGAAATCATGCCAGTAGCTAATGCATATTCTATAAAAGAAATACTAGATGCTTGTAGATACTATATAGCAAAGACGAATAGAAGGGTTACATTTGAGTATGCTTTAATAAAAGATGTTAATGATTCAGAAAAAGATGCTCAAGCTTTATCAAAGTTATTAAAAGGTATGTTATGCCATGTAAACATAATTCCTATAAATAAAGTAGAAGAAAGAGATTTTGAAAAACCTGATAAAACATTTGTTTATAAATTTAGAGATAATTTAGAAAAAAATAATATACCAGCTACAGTGAGAATATCTATGGGCTCTGATATTAGTGGAGCTTGTGGACAATTAAGAAGAAAGCATAAGTAGCTTAAGGGGGAAGTCGTATGATTTATAGTTGTGCCTCCGACATAGGAAAAGTTAGAAAAAATAACGAAGACTATTGTAAGGGGGAAATTATAGAAACAGATTTTGGATCTATAGGAATATTTGCTTTAGCGGATGGAATGGGTGGACATAAAAAGGGCGAAGTTGCAAGTAAACTGGCTGTAGAAAATATTATGTGTTTTTTAAAAGAGAATTTATTACAAAGTAACAATATAAAGATAGATTATGTGGATGATATAATTAAACAAGCTTACAACAGTGTTAATACTATTATTTATGATAAATCAACTAAGGATAAAGAGTGTGAAGGTATGGGAACTACATTAACAACCGCTATATTATACAAGGATAATTTATATGTAGCGAATGTTGGAGATAGTAGATGTTATTTATTAAATGAAAATAATCTTTCTAGAGTTACAATAGATCATTCTGTAGTAGAAGAACTTATTAGAGCTAATGTTATTACGGAGCAAGAAGCAAAAACGCATCCTAGAAGAAATCATATAACTAGAGCAATGGGAACAGATGAAATAGTTATAGTAGATATATTTAAGCATAAGATAAATAGAGGTAATAGGGTACTTCTAGCAAGTGATGGATTAACAAGTTTTGTTGAAGATAAGACTATAAAAGAAATAATAATAGGGTGTGAACCCCTTGTAAATTTAACTAAGAAATTAATAAATATAGCTAATGATATAGCTGGAAGAGATAATATTTCAGTTATACTAATAGAGGATAAATAGGATGGTGATAAAGTGGGAGATACTGTTTTAGGAAATAGATATGAAATCATCAGAAAAATTGGTGATGGAGGAATGGCTTTCGTATATGAAGCCAAAGATAGGTTATTAAACAGAACTGTAGCAGTTAAAGTTCTTAGACCGGAGTTTGTAGATGATGAAGAATTTTTAGGCAAATTTAAGAGAGAAGCAGAAGCGGTAGCTAGTCTTTCTCACCCTAATATAGTAAATGTATATGATGTAGGAGAAGATGGAAAAGTTCATTATATAGTTATGGAATTTATTGATGGACAAAATCTAAAGGAAATAATAAAAAATGAAGGAACATTAGATGAGTATACGGCTCTTGATATAGCAAAGCAAATAGCTATGGCTCTTAGTGCAGCACATAAAAAAGGAATTGTGCATAGAGATATAAAGCCACATAATATACTTATATCCAATGAAGGTAGAATAGTTAAGGTTGCAGATTTTGGTATAGCTAAAGCTGTATCAAATTCGACTATGACTAATATTGGAAGTATAATAGGTTCTGTACATTATTTTTCGCCAGAACAAGCAAAGGGAAAATTTGTAACTAGTAATGCAGACCTTTATTCTCTAGGAATAGTTTTATACGAGATGTTAATAGGTAAGGTGCCTTTTAGAGGGGATAGTCCTATATCTATAGCTCTTCAACATATAAATGATGATATAGAATTTACACCTGATGAGAAAGTAAGTATACCACAGAGCGTAAGGACTATAATAAAAAAATTAACTGAAAAATCAAGTATTGAGAGATATCAAAGTGCAGAAGAGTTAATAGAGGATATAGAATATATAGAGAAAAATATAGATTTAGATTTTATAAAAGAATACGATAACTATGCAACGCAAAAAATAGACGAGAAAGAATTAAATAAGCCTACAAGGAAAGCTTCTATTGTTACAAATGTAGAAGACGACGATGACTATGAAGAGCCAGAAGAAAAACCTAAAAGACGTGATAGAAAGAAAAATAAAAAAAACCAGGCTAAAGAAGATAGCCCTACAGCAAAAAAATTATGGATAGCTGCATTGGTTATATTAATAGTAGTACTTAGTACACAATTTTATTTAGCAGTTAAATTCTTCGCTAGCGGTAATAAAGATAATATAGAGTCGGTGGTTACGCCTGATGTACAAAATATTTCTTTATATGATGCACAAAAACAAATTGAAAAATTAGGTTTAAAAGTTACTTTAAGGGAAGAATTTAATTCTGATATAGAAAAAAACTATGTAATATCTCAGGCACCGGTAGCAGGAACTGAAGTTAAAGCAGGAGATTCGATAAGTATAACGATAAGTAAAGGATCAAGAGAAGCTGAAGTACCTAATGTAGTTGGAATTAGCTTAGGAGAAGCAGAAAATATACTAAAAGAAAATAAATTAAAGTTAGGGACTATAACTTATGAATTTAGTGACTCTTTTAAACAAGGCATAGTATTAAGACAAGATCCTAAATCAGGATTAGGAAGTGTAGAAGAAGCAGATAGAATAGCTGTAGTAGTAAGCAAAGGTCCAAAGGCTGTAGCGCCTCCTGTGGAAGAAAAGGAAGCACCGGAAGTGGTACCGACACCAAAACCAACACCAGAACCAAAGCCAACACCAGAACCAACACCAACACCAGAACCAACGCCAGAACCAACACCAACACCAGAACCAACACCAGAACCAACACCAGAAACTCCACAAGTTCAAGAATAGTATGAAAGCCCAACTTAATTAGATTAGGTGGGCTTTTTGTATAATGAAAATAAATTATGATAAATTATAAACTTATTATGATATTATATAAAAATAGGATACAATATTTATATCAGTAAAAATTTAGAGGAGGTAATAAATGTTAAATGGACAAATTATAAAAGGGATAGGGGGATTTTACTACGTAGATACAGAAAATGGACTTTATGAGTGTAGAGCTAGAGGAATATTTAGAAAACAAAAAGTAACACCTTTAGTTGGAGATAGAGTTAGTATAAGTGTAGTTGATGAAGAAACTAAAAAGGGCGTTGTTGAAACTATTGAGAACAGGGATACAGAGCTTGTGAGACCTCCTATAGCAAACGTAGATAAAGCACTAATAGTATTTGCGATAAAAAATCCTAACCCTAATTTATCCCTATTAGATAGATTTATAGTATTAGCAGAAAAAGAGAATTTAGAAATAGTTATAGTACTTACTAAAGCAGATTTAGATGAAGATAATAAATTAGAAGAATTAAAAAAAATATATGAGCTTAGTGGATACAAGGTAATTCCAGTAAGTAACAAAACAAAATTAAATATAGAAAGAATAAAAGACGAACTAAGAAGTAATGTGGTAGTATTTGCAGGACCATCAGGAGCAGGAAAATCTAGCTTATTAAATGAAATAGATAAAAACTTCAAACTACAGACAGGTGAGGTTAGTGAGAAGATACAAAGAGGTAAACATACTACTCGTCATGCTGAACTTCTAAAACTAGAATGTGGAGGTATGGTAGCCGATACTCCAGGATTTAGTTCTTTAACGCTTAATGATGTACTAGAAAGTGAGCTTAAAAAATACTTTATAGAATTTGATGAGTTTGATGATTGTAGATTTGGATCAAGATGTATACATGAAAAAGAGCCGAGTTGTGCTGTAAAAGATGCTGTAGAAAATGGGGAAATATCAAAGGAAAGATACAAAAGTTATCTACAGCTATTAAATGAAATAAGACAAGGGAAAAGGAGATACTAAAATGATTAAATTAGCACCATCAATACTATCTGCAGATTTTGCAAGATTATTAGAAGATGTAGAAAAAGTAGAAAAGGCAGGATGTGAATATTTACATATAGATGTTATGGATGGAAACTTTGTTCCTAATATAACTCTAGGTCCTGGAATTGTAAAATCATTAAGAAAAGACGTTAATATGGTATTTGATGCACATCTTATGATAGAAAATCCAGACCAATATATAAAAGATTTTGTAGATGCAGGGTGTGATTTAATAGTAGTTCATCAAGAAGCGTGTAGGCATTTACACAGAACAATACAAAATATAAAGTCTTATGGTATAAAGGCTGGAGTGGCATTAAATCCTGCTACATCTATAGAAACAATTAAGCATGTATTACAAGATGTTGATATGGTGCTTATAATGACTGTAAATCCAGGATTTGGTGGTCAATCATTTATAGAAGGTATGATACCTAAGATAGAAGAGTTAAAAGGGCTTATAGATAGCCAAAATCTTAGTGTAGATATACAAGTAGATGGTGGTATAAAGCCAGATAATGTAGAAAAAGTTGTTAAAGCAGGTGCGAATATAATAGTTGCAGGGTCGGCAATATTTAATAGTGATGATATACAAACAACAGTAAATTTATTTAGAAAGAACGCATCTTTGTAGGAGATTACTATTATGAAGGTTTGCATTATTTTAAATGGAGAAATAAAAGAGTACAAGGCTATAAAGAGCATGTTAATAAAAGAACAATATGACTACATAATATGTGCTGATGGAGGAGCTAATCATACATATAATATGAATATTGTTCCTGATTATATAATAGGAGATTTAGATTCTGTACAGGTTGAAATAGTTAATTATTATGAAAATTGTGGAGTTCGATTTGAGAAATTTCCAAGTAAGAAAAATGAAACAGATACAGAGTTATGTATTTATTTAGCAGATAAATTAAAAGCTGAGGAAATTCATTTTATAGGAGCCTTAGGAGGAAGAATCGATCATACTATTGCCAATATTAATTTACTTTATTATGTAAGGCAAATGAATATAGTGCCTAAAATCTTTTCAGAGAAAGAGCAAGTATACATAGCTACAAATGAAGAAATTACAATATATGGAAATGAGGGGGATGTAATTTCTGTTATACCTATAAATGGAGATGCTAGAGGGATAACACTCACTAACCTAGAGTATCCACTTAATAATTATGATATGAAATTTTATTTACCTATAGGCATTTCAAATGTTATGTTAAATAAAGAATGTAAACTAAAAGTAGAAAATGGAAGTATAATTATAATAAGAAACATATAGAAGATGGCGATTAGCCATCTTTTTTTAATGGAAACTATGAGTGAAATAAATAAAATTTTTTAGTTATTTTACTCATAATCAAAAAATGTAAAAGGGAAAGTTAATGTATTAGTCATATAGATATAATATAAGAATTTTTGAATTGAATTCATAAGTGTATGTAATGAATTTAGAATACAGATTATTGGAGCATGAGCTAAGATAAATTTCAAATAAGGAGGGTATTTATGAGTAAAGATATAGCAGTTATATATAAATCTAAATATGGAAGTACTAAACGTTATGCTGGATGGATAGCACTTAGATTAGACGCTGATTTATATGAGGTAAGTGATATAAGGTCAAGGGACTTAGATGAATATGATACCATAATATATGGAGGAGGACTATACATTGGAAATATAAATGGATTAAAATTTTTAACTAAGAACTATGACAGAATTAAAAATAAAAAAGTTATAGTATTTTCAGTGGGCATGGAATCGGAAAATAATGACTTAAATAAAAAAATTATAGATAAAAATTTTGATGAAGAATTAATAAATAATATAGGTTTGTTTAGTTTTAGGGGTGCATTTGATTATGGACAATTAAATTTAATTGATAAGTTATTAATGAAAGGATTGAAAAAGAGTATTTCAGAAAAAAGTATTAGAGATTTAACCGAAGATGATAAAATAATATTAGAAGGATTTAAACAATCAGTAGATTTATGTGATAAAAAAGCTATTGATATATTAGTAGAGAGTGTGTAGTATACAAAAAAGATGTGTCTATGATGCATCTTTTTTTAGTTTTAACAGATAAGTTTTAGCAACTAATATTTTTTATAGGTATTTTGAGACGTATGTGGTTAAATCACTTAAGCAATGTAAGTGAAGCTAATTTTAAATAAAAAAAGTAGGACAGGTCTAAATATATCTTATTTTGCATAAATTTAAAGTATAGAAGTAACGAGTAGGCTAATAAAAGCACACAGGGAGGTGTTTTTAATGAGAAACAATTCTAAAGGATTATTAGGTATTTTATGCCTAGCAACAGGGAGTGCTGTAATTTTATCTATGATACTGCCTAGCTGGATATGGACAGCACTTACGGCATTAGTCCTTATTGGATGTGGGGTATTATTTTTTTTATATTGAGTAGAATTTAATAGGAGTCAATAATTAATTAAAATTCTAATAAGTAAAAATGATTTTTTTAGCTATAAAAAAATATACTGTATCATTAGAAATAAAAATAAAATTATAGGGGGAATAGATTATGAAGATGATAACAATAAAACTACCAAAGTGGATTTCTAATATAGTTTTACGCTTCATGAAAAAATAAAAAATCATAAAAATAAAAGCCTACTTGAAAAGTAGGCTTTTAAAAAAGCAATTAAGCTCTTTCTATTTTACCAGAACGTAAACATCTAGTACAAATCTTTACTCTCTTAGGAGTACCATCGATTATAGCTCTAACGCTTCTTAAGTTCGCTGACCACGTTCTTCTGCTGTGTCTATTTGAATGTGATACTTGGTTTCCTGCAACCTTACCTTTACCACATACGCTACATATTTTTGCCATTACGTACACCTCCTTAAATGATAACTATAATTAAAGACTAAAAACATATTTATATTAACATAAATATTAAAAACGTGCAATAGAAATATATATTTGCTTTACACGTATTGAAGAATGTCTTGTTATCATATAAAATTATATATATAATTTTGTATAAAGTAAATATTAAAAAAAGAAATGTTAATAGTTTCTTTTTTTAAATCATCCAATTTTACAAAATATTTACTGAAATAAATTTGAGCAGGTTTAAATTATACCATATTTATAGTATTATAGGATATATAAATTTCTATAATATAAAGAATAGAAAGTTTTATCCTTTTTTGAGCAAAATAAAAATAATAAAAAAATGAACTTAAGGGGGTCAATCATGAGTGCGAGAGTAAACAATCAATATGGAAGTATAGAAATAGATAAGCAAGTTATATCACAAATAGCATGTAGAGCGGCTAAAGAAAGTTATGGATTAGTAGGCTTAGCATACAAATCTAAAGGAATAGTAGAGCTATTAAAAGGTGATAACGCATTTAAAGGTGTTTTAGTAGAAGAATTAGAAAATAACACTATAGCTATAGAGTTATATGTTATATTACAGTATGGAACAAACATATCTACAGTTGCAAATAATATAATTGATAAAGTAAAATATACAGTTGAGAATATGACAACTATAAAAGTAAGCAAGATAGATATTAATGTGCAAGGAATTAGAGTTAAGTAATTAGGAGGAAAAAAATGATTCAATATATACATGGAAAACAATTAAGAGAGATGTTTGTATCAGGTGCAAATAATCTTCAAAATCATAAAGATTTAGTTGATAAACTAAATGTATTCCCAGTTCCCGATGGAGATACAGGGACAAATATGTCTCTTACTATATCTTATGCAATGAAAGAATTATCTAAAGTAGAAACTGATGTTATAACAGATATAGGTAAAGCATTATCAAAAGGATCTTTAATGGGTGCAAGAGGAAATTCAGGTGTTATATTATCACAGATAATAAGAGGGTTTACAAAGTCTATAGAAGGTAAAGATAAGATATCTACAGAAGACTTAGCTAAAGCTCTTAAAAATGGATCTGACACAGCATACAAGGCTGTTATAAAACCGATAGAGGGTACAATACTTACAGTTGTTAGAGAAAGTGGAGAATATGCTGTACAAGCTTATAAAAAAGAAAATGATTTAGCTAACTTTTTCCAAAAGGTAATAAAAGAAGCTAATGAATCTTTAAATAGAACTCCACAACTTTTAAAAGTATTAAAAGAGGCTGGTGTTGTAGACTCAGGAGGAAAAGGGCTAGTTTTAATTTATGAAGGGATGTATGCTGCATTAAAAGGTAATCCTATACAAATAAAAGACCCTAGTTCAGTTGATGTATCAAATGTAGAGGTATCAACTAATCCAATAAACACAGATGATATAAAATTCAGTTACTGTACAGAATTTATATTAGAGAGCAAGGCTATAGATGATGCTCAAATAAGAGATATGATGATGAAATATGGAGATAGTTTAGCTGTAGTAGGAGATGAAGGTATAATAAAAGTACATGTACATACTAATGATCCAGGTCTAGTATTACAAGATGCTTTAAAATATGGACAATTAGTAACTATAAAGATAGAAAATATGAAAGTTCAACATGAAAATTTAGTAATAGAAGCTAAAGATGAAGCTGCTTCTTCAGTTGAAGAAAAAGAATTTGGATTTATAGCAACTTCTATGGGTGATGGGCTTGCACAAATCTTTAAAGATTTTGGAGTTGATCACATAATAGAAGGTGGTCAAACTATGAATCCAAGTACAGAAGATTTCATTAAGGCTATAGAAACGATTCATGCTAAAAATATATTCATATTCCCGAATAACAGCAATATAATAATGGCTGCAAATCAAGCAAAAGAATTAAGTGAAAAGAATATAATTGTCATACCTACAAAGAATACTCCTCAAGGATTTACTGCTTTAGTAAACTTTAATGGAGATACGACTGTAGAAGAAAATGAAGAAGCTATGATGAATTCTTTAGGACTAGTAAAATCAGGTCAAGTAACTTTTGCTGTTAGAGATACAGTTATGAATGACGTTGAAGTTAAAGAAGGCAATATAATAGGAATAGCAGAAGGAAAATTATTAGGAGCAGGAGATGGAGTTGATGAGATAACTTCGAATCTTGTTGAAAAGCTAGTGGATGAAGATAGCGCAATAGTAACGTTATTCTATGGAGAAGATGTAAGTGAAGAAGATGCAAATAAACTTCGTGATAAATTAGAAGAAAAGTTTGAAGATATTGACGTAGAACTATACTACGGAGGTCAACCTCTTTATTATTATTTAATTTCAGTTGAATAATATATTTATAGATAATGGGTAATAGTCTAGCTTTATTTATTAGATAATATAAATATAAGTAAATTTTAAAAGTCCTGTATAATCTTACTACTTTTTAGGGGTGATTATGCAGGACTTTTGTTTAATAGGTGATTAAAATGATAGATTTAGAAAAAGATATACAGTATGTAAAAGGTATAGGTCCTAAAAAAGCTACAAAGCTTAATAAATTAGACATATTTACATTAAGAGATTTATTATATTATTTTCCTAGACAATTTGAAGATAGAAACAATCTAAAGAAAATAATGCAGTTAGAAAATGATGAAAAAGCTACGATAAAAGTAGTAATAGTAGGAGTAAGCACATCTAGCCCAAGAAAAGGAATGGATATAACTAAGGTGGATGTGAGGGATGAAACGGGATACGCAAAATTAGTATTTTTTAATCAACCATATGTAAAAAACACATTTAAATGTGGAGATACAATATTAGTTTTTGGTAAGATAAAAAAAGAGTTTAAAAATATAGAATTAAGTTCTTGTGAAGTCGAGCACCTTACCAATTCTCCTAAAAATACTTGTAAAGTTATGCCTATATATCCACTTACATATGGAATAACTAATAAAGAGATTATAAGCATAATAAAGACAGTACTTGCTGATAAGGAATTAAAAATAAAAGAGTATCTTCCACAAAGAATTATAGAAAAATATCATTTATGTAGTATAGATTATGCTGTAAGAAACATTCATGCTCCGAGTAGCAAAGAAGTTTTAAAAATTGCTTTATACAGAATTATATTTGAAGAATTCTTAATACTGCAGTTAGGTTTATTTATGTTTAAAAACGGAGTATCTGAAGTAGAAGGTATAAAGTTTAAAGAAAATAAAAAACTAGATGATGTATTAAAATCACTACCATTTAAATTAACAGGAGCTCAGGATAGAGCATTAAATGAAATTATTAAGAATATGGAATCTGAAAAAGCTATGAATCGTTTAGTTCAAGGGGACGTTGGGTCTGGCAAAACTGTTGTAGCTCTTTTAGCACTTGCAGATTGTGTTTTAAATGGTTATCAAGGAGCATTAATGGCTCCGACTGAAATACTTGCAGAACAGCATTACATATCTCTTACAGAGACTCTAGAGCCCTTTGGTATGAATGTTGACCTATTAGTAGGTAGTCTTACTAAAAAACAAAAAGAAAAGGTATTAGAAAGAGTCAAAAACAAAGAAATAGATATATTAATAGGGACTCATGCTTTAATTGAAGACAAAGTTGAATTTAATAATTTAGGATTAGTAATAACAGATGAACAACATAGATTTGGAGTTAGACAAAGAAGTAAGTTATCTGAAAAAGGAGATAATCCAGATATACTAGTAATGACAGCTACGCCTATACCAAGGACTTTAGCATTAATACTATATGGAGACTTAGATATTTCTATAATAGATGAACTTCCACCAGGAAGACAGCCAATAGAAACTATTGCTGTTGATAAAGGAAAAAGAGATAGAGCTTATAATTCATTAGTAAGAAAAGAAGTTGAACAAGGTAGACAAGTTTATATAGTATGTCCGTTAGTAGAAGAGAGTGAAGCAATAGAAGCAAAGGCTGCAGTGGAATTAGTAGAAGAATTAAAATTAGAATACTTTAGCGATCTTAGAGTAGGACTTTTACATGGAAAGATGAAAGCTAGTGAAAAAGATACTATTATGAAAAGTTTTAAAAATAAAGAAATTGATATACTAGTATCTACAACTGTTATAGAAGTAGGTGTAAATGTTCCTAACGCAACTCTTATGATAATAGAAAATGCGGAAAGATTTGGACTAGCACAACTTCATCAGTTAAGAGGAAGGGTAGGAAGAGGAAAACATAAATCATACTGCATATTAATCTATGCATCTAAGTCGGAGGTTTGTAGACAAAGAATGTCTATAATGGAGGAAACCAATGATGGCTTTAAAATATCAGAGAAAGATTTACAAATAAGAGGACCAGGAGAATTCTTTGGAACAAGGCAACATGGCTTACCAGAATTAAAAGTAGCTAATATATTTAAGCATATGAAGATATTAAAATTAGCTCAACAAGAAGCTAGATATATAGTATGTGAAGATTATAAATTACAAAATTTTGAGAATCAAATGCTAAAAAAAGAAATTATAAATAAATTTGAGTACTTAGTAAAAGAAATTTCGTTAAATTAATTTAAAATTATGTTAAAATATACAATGAGGTGAAGACACGTTGAGAGTAATATCAGGAAAAGTAAGAGGATTAAAGTTAAATACTCCTCAAAATGAAGATGTAAGACCTACTACAGATAGAGTTAAAGAATCTTTATTCAATATGATAAGCCCATACATAATGGAAAGCAGTGTCCTAGATTTATTTGCAGGAACTGGATCTTTAGGTATAGAGTGTTTATCTAGAGGAGCACAAAAATGTGTTTTTGTAGATATAAGCAAAGATAGTATAGCAATAGCAAAATCAAATATAAAAAAAGCAAGAGTTGAAAATGAAAGCATAGTTTTAAATTTAGACTTTAAAGATGCTATAAGTAAACTTAAAATACAAAAAAGTAAATTTGATATTATATTTATGGACCCACCATATTATAAAAATATGTTTATAGACGCGTTAGAAAAAATAGATGATGCAGATTTATTAGATGAAGATGGGATAATAATTATAGAGCATGATAGCAAGGATGAATTCCCTGAAAATATAGGTCGATTAGATAAATCTAAAGCTAAAAAATATGGAAGTACAACTTTAACATTTTACAAATTATAGTTTTTAAATTCATAGATGCTACATAAACAAACAGAGCCATTGATGATATAAGAAAAGTAAATTCTGAGCAATGGGCAAAGTTGTTAATGGTATGAGTAAAGTGAATTTTAAGTAATGGACAAAGTTGTTGACATTATGAGTTAAGCGAACTTTATAAAGTGGAGGCCATAAGACGAAATGGAAAAGAAAATAAGAAAAGCTATGTTTGCAGGTAGTTTTGATCCAATAACAAACGGACATTTAGATATAATTTGTAGATCGTCAAAAATATTTGATGAACTACAAATTGGGGTACTTTATAATCCGAATAAAAAGGGTATGTTTAATTTTGAAGAAAGAGTACATCTTATAAAAGAGTGTACTAGCCATTTAAATAACATCAAGGTGGTAAGTTTTGATGGGCTTCTAGTAAATTATTGTCAAGAAAATGGAGTAGACACTTTAGTAAGAGGGATAAGAAGTGGGGCAGATGTTGAATATGAGTTACAGATGGCTCATATGAACAAAGAATTAAATCCAAATATAGAAACAATTATACTACCTACAGCTACTAAGTATTCATTTATAAGCTCATCTTTAATTAAAGAAGTATTAAATTTTGATGCAGATATAAAAAATCTAGTACCAAAGGTCGTTTTAGAAGAATTAAAAAGAAAAGCAGATAGGGGGAATAAAAAATGTATGTAGACTTAGAAATGATTGAGTTATTTGAAGAATTAGAAAGTATAATAAATAACGCTTCCTCAATACCTTTTTCTCAAAAATCAGGTATAGATAAAAATGAAATTTTAGGAATTATAGGTGAAATAAAAGTATTGATTCCAGAAGAAGTTAAACAAGCTACTTGGATAAACAAAGAAAGACATAAAATAATAAATGATGCAAAGCAAGAAGCATCGGAATTAGTAGAACAAGCTAATAAAGAGTCTGAGAGAGTAAGAGAAGAATACAACAACAATAGAGAAGAATTAAAGAAAAACTCCGATGATATTGTTAAAGCATGGATAGAAGCTAGTGAGCCGGTAGTACAAGCGGAGCAACAAGCCAAGGCTATAATTGATAAAGCTGAAAGAGTAGCAAATGAAATTAGAATAGGTTCTATAGAGTATGCAGAGAATATACTTTCAAGTGTTGAATATAATTTAAAAAGTGTATTAGAAGAAGTTGCAAGGGATAAAGCAGAATTAAATCCAAAAAGATAAGTAAGTTATAATTTTAAACAAGTTGCAAAACAAAAAAAGAAAGCATTAGCTTTCTTTTTTTGTTTTGCAACTTGTTTTTTCTATAAATACCAATGATACTAATATGTAAATTATTATGAGTATAGGAAGTATTATTTTATAGTTTGACATATAATAGTTCCAACCTGAGTTGTTGTAAAAGACATTATATACACTAGAAAAATTAGATACAAAAGCTGTTGATTTAAACAGTGGATATAATAAAAATGTAAATATACTCGCTAAAGTACCATGTAAAAATTTACTGAATATATACAGGCCAATATTTATATCTGTTTTAGCTAAAAAATCACAACATTGAGCTAAGATGGATAAACCACTGAATCCTATTAAGAAACTTGCCAAAGTAGCTCTTAGAACCTCAGGGGTAGAGGTAACGCTAGCTATTTTGTTACAACCTATAGTTATTTCAAATAAACCACTAATAAATGCATAACAGAGTTCTTTTGTCACACCAAATAAAGATAAAGGAATATATAATATATTTGACATTAAAGAAACAATGTTGAATAAAGATAAAATTTTAAAAACAACTGAAAAAATAATTACAAAACCACCAACCATAAGTAGAGTATTTACACCATTAAAAACAGCATTTCCAAATAAAGCGAAGAATCCTTGACCGCTAGAATGTCTAGTATTTATTACATTTTGAATATTTGTTCTTAATGAGTTAGACGACTTAGGAATAACTTCTTTACCATAATTTCTAAAAAATAATCCAACGGATATGGCACCCAAGTAATGGCAAGTAATCATTAAATAACCTAAGGATGAATTTTGAAACATGCCTGTTGCTACTGCCCCTATTATAAAAAGTGGGCCAGAGGTAGAGCAAAATGATACGAGTCTTTGAGCTTCAGATTTAGATATTTGAGAGTTATATCTAAGTTCTGAAGCAAATTTTGCGCCAACAGGATAGCCTGAAAATGTTGATATTACAAAAACTAAAGCACTTTTACCTGAAACATTGAAAATAAATCTTGTAATAGGATTTATTATAAAACCTATTATATCTACTATTTTTAAATCTACAATTAAGTTGGCACCAATTATAAAGGGCAAAAGAGAAGGGATTAAAACGGTAGTCCAAATATTTAAACCTTCTTTTGCAGCTGATATAGACTCATTAGGAAATATTATTATCCCTAAGATTAAAAATAGAACAATGAATACAGGTGTAAAAAAAATCACTAATTTACTTTTTTTCATATTACCACCTAATAAAATATATAGTATAAGATAAATATATTAACTTTATAAAATATATATGAATAAAAATTATTAGGATATATAATATACATAGGTAACAAAGTTTTATTGGGAGGAAAATAAAATGTTTAATAGTATTTCAAGCAAAAAAGTTTATGAACAGGTTATTGAGCAAATACAAGAAAGAATATTAAATGGAGAAATTAAAAAAGGTGATAAGTTACCATCAGAAAGAGAACTATCAGAACAAATGAATGTTAGTAGAACATCTATAAGAGAAGCTATAAGGGTATTAGAGACTATGGGTGTTATTGAAAGTAAGCAAGGCGAAGGTAATTTTATTTGTACAAATATAGAAAAATCATTAATAGAGCCTTTATCTATGATATTTAAGTTAAATGATGGAACTTGGCAAAATATATTAGAATTCAGAGAATTATTAGAACTGCAAACAGTAAAGATTGCAGCTATAAGAGCTACAGAAAAAGAATGTATGGAATTGAAAAATATAATAGATGAAATGAAAGAAGAAACAAATGTTACTTATAACAGTAAAGCGATAGTTTTATTAGATCAAAAATTTCACAATAAATTAGCAAATATAAGTAGTAACTATTTAATTGAGAGTCTTTTTACTATGTCATCTAAATTATTTGAAGTATTTATAGAAGAAGCTAGAGAAAAAATAATAAGTACATATTGGAGTAAAGAAGTATTATTTGAAAAGCATAATGATATATATGAAGCTATAAAAGATAAAAATCCAGATTTAGCTTATGAAAAAATGAAAGACCATATGGATACTATAAGAAAAAGTTATTTAGAAATAAAATTGAAAGAAGATTGTTAATTTTCAGACAATAGTTGATAAATATAATGGTATCTAATATTATTTAGATATAAGTGGTAATACCACTTACCATCATTCAAGTGACCATCATAAAAAAATAAGAAGGGGGGAAGCTTGATGAATGAATATGTATTATTTTTAATAGCCGTAATACCAATTATATGGCTAATAGTATCCTTAGGAGTTATAAAACTACCAGCTCATAAAACATGTCTTTTTACTGCTGTTTTAACATTTATAATAACTCTTATATTCTGGAAGATGCCATTTATGGATGCGGTTACAGCATCTATAGAAGGAATTGCAATTGCGCTATGGCCTATACTTTTAGTTATAGTGGCAGCTTTATTTACTTATAATTTAGCAGTTGAAACCAAAAGTATGGATACTATGAAAACTATGCTATCTAGTATAACTACCGATGACAGAATCCAAGTGCTTATACTAGCGTGGGGATTTGGAGGATTTTTAGAAGCAGTAGCAGGTTATGGAACGGCAGTTGCTATTCCAGCAAGTATACTTGCTTCAATTGGATTCAATCCAGTGTTTGCGGCTATAATATGTCTTATAGCAAACACTGTACCTACAGCATTTGGAGCTATAGGTATACCAGTGACTACATTAGCCGCAGTCACAGGACTAGACGTAATGAGACTAAGTTATTTAACAGCACTTCAACTAGCACCATTCATAATAATAGTACCTTTCGCATTAGTAATATTGACTAAGAAAAGCTTAAAAGCAGTAAAAGGAGTATTTTGGATAACTTTGGCATCAGGAGTAGCTTTTGCTATTCCACAAATATTTATAGCAAAATATTTAGGAGCTGAATTACCAGCACTTGTAGGAAGTTTATGTAGTATGTTAGTTACAATTATTATGGCAAAAGCGATGAAAAGAAAAAATACAGGAGAAATAAACAATGAAGAAATACATAATGAACAATCACAAGATCAATCAGTATTATCTCAAAGTAAAGTTACAACTAAAGAAGGAGTATTAGCTTGGCTTCCATATATGCTTTTATGTATATTAATATTAGCCGCTAGCCCATTATTCCCATCAATAAATCAATTTTTAGCTAATTTTAGTAGTAAAATTCAAATCTATACAGGTGAAGGAGCTTCACCAACATCATTCACATGGATAAACACACCTGGTATGGTAATCATAATATCTACTTTTGTGGCAGGATTAATTCAGAAAGTAAAAATTTCAACAATGGTAAATGTCCTTAAAAGAACAGTCAAGCAATTAAGTAAATCATTTATAACAATAACGTCTATAGTAGCAATATCAAAACTTATGTCCCATAGTGGAATGACAAGTTCTATATCTTTTGGGATAACCGCAATAACAGGTTCATTTTATCCTCTAATATCCCCACTATTAGGTTCAATAGGAACATTTGTAACGGGTAGTGATACATCAGCCAATATATTATTTGGAGGATTGCAAGCAGAAGCAGCGATATCTTTGGGCATAGACCCATATTGGATAGCGGCAGCGAATACTGCAGGTGCTACGGCTGGAAAAATGATTTCGCCTCAGAGTATTGCCATAGCTGCATCGGCTACAGGTCTTATTGGAAAAGAAGGTAAGATATTTAGTGCAACACTTAAGTTTTGTTTAGGATATGTAATCATATTAGGAATACTAGTTTACTTTGGAAGATTTATTGCATTTTAATCAAACGAACGTATTAGGGAGGAAAATATGCCTATTTTAACTGTACCATATTCAAAGAATGGAATGATTTTAGATATTCCAGATGAAAATTTCTCAAAGATATTACAATCAAAAGCGCATGATTATGTAGTAAATAAAACCCAAGAAGAAATAGTAGAGGAGTCTATTGATAATCCGATAGGTTCACAAAAGTTAGAAGAATTAGTTAAAAATAAAAAAAGCGTAGTAATAATAACAAGTGACCATACTAGACCCGTACCGAGCAAAGTTACAATGCCTATAATTTTAAGAAGATTAAGAAAATTAGAACCCGATATAAATATAAAAATTTTAGTAGCAACTGGATTTCATAGACCAAGCACAAGAGAAGAATTAATTTATAAAATGGGTGAAGAGATAGTAAACAATGAAGAGATATTAATGCATATATCTACTGATGAATCTCAAATGGTAAAGGCAGGAGTATTACCATCAGGAGGAGATTTTTATTTAAATAAGCTTGCATATGAAGCAGATATTTTAATAGCAGAAGGCTTTATAGAGCCTCACTTCTTTGCTGGTTTTTCAGGAGGAAGAAAAAGTATATTACCAGGAATAGCATCATCAAAAACTATAATGTATAACCATTGTAGTGACTTTATAGATAGTAAAAATGCAAGAACAGGGAATTTAAAGAATAATCCTATACATGAAGATATGGTTTATGCTGCTAAAGTCGCTAACTTAGCATTTATAGTAAATGTTGTAATAGACCAAGATAAAAAGGTTATAGCTTCTTTTGCAGGAGATGTGGAGGATGCACATACTAAAGGGTGTGAATTTGTAACAAGTTTATCTAAGATAGATTCTCATAAAGCAGATATAGTTGTAAGTACTAATGGAGGTTATCCATTAGATCAAAATATATATCAAGCTGTAAAAGGTATGACAGCAGCAGAAGCTACTTGTAATGAAGGTGGAGTAATAATAATGATTGCTGCATGTAATGATGGTCATGGTGGTCAATCTTTTTATGATAATATAGCCTATGCGAATTCTCCCACACAAGTACTAGAGACAGTAAGGAAAGTTAGTAGAAGTGAAACTGCACCGGATCAATGGGAATTTCAAATATTAGCTAGAATATTAGAAAAATATACAGTAATAATGGTTACAGATCAATGTGATCCAGACATAATAAAAAATATGCATATGAAGCATGCATCGAACTTTAATGAGGCTTTAAAAATGGCACTAGATATAAAAGGTAATGATTCAAAAATAGTAGTTATTCCAGATGGAGTATCTGTAATAGTTAAATAGATAAAGGGGGAGAATCTATGGAAATTTTAACATGTATTAAACAAGTTCCAGGAACTAGTGAAGTAGAAGTTGATGAAAAGACAGGTGTATTAAAAAGAGATGGTGTAGATTCTAAAATGAATCCGTATGATTTATATGCACTAGAAACAGCTCTAAGAATAAAAAAGGAAAAAGGAGCAACTCTAAAAGTAATAACTATGGGGCCTCCGCAAGCTAAGCAAATAATAGAGGAAAGTTTTATGATGGGAGTAGATGAAGGTGCCATAGTAAGTGATAGAAAGTTTGCCGGAGCTGATGTACTTGCAACATCATATACATTATCACAAGGAATTAAAAAAATAGGGAATCCTGATTTAATAATATGTGGAAAGCAAACTACAGATGGGGATACAGCTCAGGTTGGTCCAGAAATAGCAGAGTTCTTAAATATACCTCATGTTACTAATGTAACTAAAATAATAGAAGTTAAAGACAAAAGTATAGTAATAGAAGTTGATATGCCAAATACATTAGAAGTGTGTGAGGTAGAATATCCATGCTTAATAACAGTTGAAAAAGATATATTCCAACCAAGACTACCTTCATTTAAATTGAGATTAAAAACAAAGAATAGAGAAATACCCATGTATAGCCTAGCGGATTTTGAAGATAAAAATGAAGATAATTATGGGTTGAATGGTTCACCAACACAAGTTTTAAGGATCTTCCCTCCTACTTCAAATAACGAGAAAGAAGTTCTAAGAGGAAGTGCAGAAGAAGTAACTGATATTTTGGTAGGTAAATTGAAAGGATTAAAATTAGTGTAAGGGGGGAATAACAAATGTCTAAAATAGTTATAAATCATGAAAAAGTAAAAGATTTTAAAGAAGCTATGGAAGTATGTCCATTTAATGCAATAGAAGTAGTTAACAATAAATTAGAAATAAATGCTGGATGTAAAATGTGTAAGTTATGTGTTAAAAAAGGTCCAAAAGATGTGTTTGAATTTATAGAAGATGTAAAACAAGAAATAAACAAAGATGAGTGGAGAGGAATAACAGTATATGTAGATCATCATGAAGGTGAAATACATCCTGTAACTTATGAACTTATAGGTAAAGCTCGTGAAATGGCAGATAAAATAAATCATCCAGTTTATTGTGTATTTGTTGGTAGTGATATAAAAGATAAATGTGACAAATTGTTATCTTATGGAGTAGATGAAATATTTGTTTACGATGATATAGAATTTGAAAATTTTAGAATAGAACCATATGCTAAAGCAGTAGAAAACTTTATAGAAAACATAAAACCTACAATCATGCTAGTTGGAGGAACTACTTTAGGAAGATCTCTTGCACCAAGACTTGCAGCAAGATTCAAAACAGGTCTTACCGCAGATTGTACGATACTTGATATACAAGAGAATACTGATTTAGACCAAATTAGACCGGCATTTGGCGGTAATATAATGGCTCATATACATACACCAAATAATAGACCGCAATTTGCTACAGTTAGATATAAAATATTCTCAGCACCTGAGCAGATTGAAGATCCAACTGGAAAAGTTACTTTATGTAATATTGAAAAACAAGAATTAACTTCTAAAATAAAAGTTTTAGATATAAAACCAAAAACTAAAGAAGTTGGCCTTGAAGATGCGGAAGTTATAATAGTTGCAAGTAGAGCAATCAAAACACAAGATGATATGGACCTGATTTATAAATTAGCAGATGCATTAGGTGCACAAGTAGCAGGAACAAGACCGTTAATAGAAGCAGGATGGATAGACCCAAGAAAACAAATAGGCCTTAGTGGAAGAACTGTAAAACCAAAACTTATAATAACTTGTGGTGTATCTGGAGCTGTTCAATTTGTTGCAGGTATGCAAGGTTCTGATTATATAGTGGCTATAAATCAAGATGAAAAAGCTCCGATATTTGATGTTGCTCATGTAGCTTTAGTAGGCGATATTTATGAAATAATTCCTAAACTAATAGAGAAGATAGAGCAAAAACAATTAGAAACAGCACTAACAGTAGAAGAATAGGGGGGATAATTATGTATAAGTTAATAGATAAAAATGATATAGATTTTTTAATAAGTGTATGTGGGGAAGAAAATATATTTACAGGTAAAGATATAAGTGAAGATTTTTCACATGATGAATTAGGAGGAGTAGAAAAATATCCAGAAGTGCTTGTTACTGTTAATGAAACAAATCAAATATCTAAAATAATGAAATATGCTCATGAAAATAACATACCAGTAACGCCAAGAGGTCAAGGAACAGGTTTAGTTGGCGCATCAGTAGCAATACATGGTGGAATAATGATGAATTTAAGCAAAATGAACAGAATATTAGAACTAGATGAAGAAAACTTAACATTAACAGTAGAACCAGGAGTACTACTTATGACAATAGGCCAATATGTTCAAGAAAGAGACTTATTTTATCCGCCAGACCCAGGTGAAAAAAGTGCTACAATAGCTGGTAACATAAATACCAATGCAGGTGGTATGAGAGCTGTAAAATACGGGGTAACTAGAGATTATGTAAGGGGATTAGAAGTAGTACTTCCTAATGGCGAAATTGTAAATATAGGAGGGAAAGTAGTTAAGAATAGTTCTGGTTATAGTATAAAAGATTTAATAGTAGGTTCTGAAGGTACATTAGGTATAGTAACTAAAGCAATACTTAGACTATTACCACTTCCTAAAAAGGATATAAGTTTATTAATACCTTTCCCCGATTTATCAGGGGCTATAGAAACTGTACCTAAAATAATAAAATCAAAATCTATACCAACTGCTATAGAATTTATGGAGAGAGACGTAATACTTGCAGCAGAAGAATTTTTAGGTAAAAAATTCCCTGATAATACATCAGATGCATATCTTTTATTGAAATTTGATGGAAATAGTAAAGAAGAGATTGAAAAAGAATATGAAAATGTAGCACATCTTTGTTTAGAAAATGGAGCGTATGATGTATTTATATCAGATACACAAGAAAGAAATGAATCTATATGGTCAGCTAGAGGAGCATTCTTAGAAGCTATAAAAGCATCTACAACAGAAATGGATGAATGTGACGTTGTTGTGCCTAGGGATAAGGTTGCTGAGTTTATAAGATATACTCATGACCTTCAAAAAAAATTAAATGTAAGAATAAAAAGTTTTGGTCATGCAGGAGACGGAAATCTACATGTATATACATTAAGAGATGATATGAATGATGAAACATGGGAAATAAAATTAAAAGAAAGTTTTGATCATATGTATAGAAAATCAAGAGAACTTAGAGGTCAGGTTTCAGGAGAACATGGGATAGGATATGCTAAAAAAGGGTATTTACATGAATCTCAAAGCGAGTCTTATATGGATTTGATAAAAAATATAAAGGTTGCTTTTGATCCTAAAAATATTTTGAATCCTGGTAAGATATGCTAATTATATAATGAAAATAGAGCGCATCTTTAAAATTGCGCTCTACTTATATGTTTAAACTAATAGACGATAATCATATTATTCCATACTACTAGTATTCCTAACATAAATAGGGGATGTATAATAGTCCATAGGACCTTTTAATAAATGTTTATTATTTTTATAATAAATCATATTATACATATTGCTAGCTTTTATATCGTAATCAATCATTGTCTTAAATTTATCATCATCATCCATAGCAAAAGATACATTCGAAAACTTGTTGACTATACTTATTTCAGAATTATTTTTGATGGCTTTTAAAATTTCACGTCCTTTATCATTAAAAGCTAAAATCCTTACATAAGGTATAGGGTTTATATTTTTAACTTTTTCCATATTAGCTTTAGTTATTCCCAAGAGGATATTATTAAGAGTTCGCTTAATTTTAGTTAATGTGTACCTTTTAGATTTTATAGATAACTGTAAATCACTAAGAGTGCTAGCAGTAAAAACGTTTTGATATATTTTATTTTCTATTCCTTCATTAACCTCAAAGTATTTATTTAAAATATTTATATCTCTGAGTACTATAGAATTAATTAGATTAAAATATTCATCATCAAACATAGGTGAAAAGTTATCATTCAATCTAGATTCTAGTCTATTATATGTAGTCTTAGGAACTACGTTATGTATAATAGATAAATCATTATAATCTTTTAATGACTTTCTTATAGCTGTTGCAGAACAGATATTACTATCTATATTCTCAGAGTTATAAGAAGCTGATATTCTAGAAATTGTAAAAGGTTTTATATTACTTTGTAATTTTAGTAGACATTTTATATACTCTAGGCCTAAAATGTTATTAGATGAATTTAATATGGATAAAAGTTTTTCCTTTGAAATATCTAATAAATCATGCTTATAAATATAATCAAACAGAGCTAAACTACGAGCAGTAGGATAAAGCATACCTTCATCTAAGTAACTTCTTAAAAAAACTTTAAATTCATCAGGTTCATCAACTAATATCTTTGAAATTGTATAAAGAATGTCAATATTGCCCTCTTCACTACCAAAACAAATAGAATTTATACAATTTAATGAGTTAAGAGTAGTTACAGCACCATGAGCAAAAAGTTCAGCACTTTGACATGCAAACATAGTTGGTAACTCTATAACTAAATCAACACCATTTTTTACAGCTATTTCAGCACGTGTATATTTATCAAATAAAGCAGGTTCACCTCTTTGTAGAAAGTTACCACTCATTATAGCTACACTATGAGTAGCATTAGTTATTTCTAAAGACTTAGTTAAATGGTACAAGTGACCATTATGAAAAGGATTGTATTCAACTATTAATCCTAGTATGTTCATAAAAATTCTCCTTTGGTTTATTCGAAAATAGAGGTTTTATTAAATATACATAGAAATCTAACTACATATTCTAACAAAATATAATTAATAAATTTAAATAATTATATTATAATATTATAACAAATAGAGAAAAATAATCTATGTTAAGGAAAATATATTATTTTTTTAGTAATATAGATCATTAAACAATATAATTAAATAAACATATATAAGTACTGTACTTTTATAAAAAAAAATGGTATATTAATTTATGTTAAACAATGTCTACTGTATACAATATTAAGCCTAATAGGCTTGTTACATATTATTCATACAATTTTAAGGAGGTATACTAATGAAAATATTAGTATTAAACTGTGGTAGTTCTTCATTAAAATATCAATTAATCGATATGTCAAATGAGGAAGTTTTATGTATAGGATTAGTTGAAAGAATAGGTATAGATGGTTCTATACTTAAGCAAGAAAAAGATGGTGTTGAAGGTAAGTTAGTTGTAGAACAACCAATGAAAAATCATCAAGATGCTATAAAGTTAGTATTAGACGCTGTTGTTGATGCTAAGTTTGGTGGAGTTAAAGAAATAAGTGAAGTAGAAGCTGTAGGACACAGAGTTGTTCATGGTGGTGAAAAGTTCGCAGGATCAGTTGTAATAACTAATGAAGTTAAGGCTGCACTACAAGAGTGTGTTGAATTAGCGCCACTTCACAATCCAGCTAACATAATGGGAATAGAAGCTTGTGAAGCTATACTTCCAGGTGTTCCAATGGTAGGAGTATTTGATACTGCTTTCCATCAAACAATGCCTAAAGAATCTTACTTATATGGTTTACCTCATGAGTTATACACTAAATACGGTGTAAGAAGATACGGATTCCACGGAACTTCTCACAAGTATGTGTCTCAAAGAGCTGCTGAGATGTTAGGAAAAAATATAGAAGATACTAAAATAATAACTTGTCACTTAGGAAATGGAGCTTCTATAGCTGCAATAAAAGGTGGTAAGTGTGTAGATACATCTATGGGATTCACTCCATTAGAAGGATTAATAATGGGTACTAGATGTGGAGATATAGATGCTGCTATATTACCATTCTTAATGGAAAAAGAAGGATTAGATGCTAAAGGATTAAGCGATTTAATGAACAAAAAGTCAGGTGTATACGGAATGACTGGTATATCAAGTGACTTCAGAGATATAGAAGATGGAGCTGCTGCTGGAAATGAATTAGCACAAGTAGCTTTAGTAGCATATGTTCAAAAAGTTAAGAAATATATAGGATCTTATGCTGCAGAAATGAACGGTGTTGACGCTGTTGTATTCACTGCTGGTGTAGGTGAAAATGGAATAGGTATTAGAGCTGATATATCTTCTAACATGGAATTCTTAGGAATGAAGATAGATGAAGATGCTAATAAGGTTAGAGGTAAGGAAAGAGTAATATCTACAGAAGACTCTAAAGTTAAGATATTATTAATACCAACTAACGAAGAATTAGTTATAGCTAGAGATACATTAGGCTTAGTAAAATAATTATAAATGGATATAATATATTGAGGTAGGGTAAAACCTACCTTGAATTATGTCCAATATATATATTGGGTTTTATTTCAAAAATATCTATCAAGTAAAAATACTTGACAAATAAACCACAAATTTGTATAATTAGTTGGTAATGTATTGAGGTGAATTTAATGCAAATAAGTCTAGATAGATTAATTAGAAGAGAAACTGAAGAAATAGACTTGAATTTTTGTCAAAAAGTTGATACTATTAATTATTGTGATGAGAATTACAAATTAGCTTCACCAATAAGTATAAACGGTAAAATCTCAACTACTAAAAGTGGTTTCTACTTAGATGTAGAAGTAGAATTTACACTTCTTGATCCTTGTTCAAGATGTTTAGAAGAGGTAGAAGTACCAATAGAATATTCTATACAAGGTTTTTTAGTTAAAGAAGACTTTGACGAAAATAGTTTTGAAGATGATGATGCGTTTATTTATGATGGAGAATATATAAATCTTACAAGTATAATAGAACAGACATTAGACTTCAAAGTACCAGCAAGAGTTCTTTGTAATGAAAACTGCAAAGGCCTTTGCGCAGGATGCGGAGCAGACTTAAATAAACAAGATTGTTCTTGCAATAAAATCGCGAACGACGAGGAGATTATAGATTCCCGTTTTGCTAAATTAAAAGATATATTTAAAAACGACTAAGGAGGTGGCGTAAATGGCAGTACCAAAGCGTAAAACATCTAAATCAAAAACAAAAATGAGAAGAGCAGCTAACTCAAAAATGGTAGCAACTGGAATAGTAAGTTGCCCACAATGTCATGAGCCAAAATTACCACATAGAATATGTCCAGACTGTGGATATTATAAAGGTAAAGAAGTTGTATCTAACTAATAGCTTCTAAAACATGTAGAGTAATCTACATGTTTTTTTGGTTTAAAAAAGAAATATAGTTAATATTAAAAGAAATCTAAATTAAATAAAATGTTTCATAAAATATCAATTCTAAAAAATAATAATAAAAGTGTTGATAATTTTATTGCAATATTATATACTGGTATTAGTAGCTGGTGCTAATTACAGCTATAAAAACTTGGAGGTAATATGGGAAAGAAAAGCAAAGCCCAAAGACAAAAAGAACTTATTGAAATGCTACAGGCTGACCCTTTCTATACAGATGAAGAACTATCTAGTTTGTTTGAAGTGAGTATACAGACAATAAGATTAGATAGGATGAGTTTAAATATACCGGAACTGAGAGAAAGAGTTAAATCAATCGCAGAGACAGAAAGTTCAAAAGTTAAAACTTTAGGAGCTAAGGAAATTATAGGAGAAATAATTGACTTATCAGTAGGGCAACTAGGAATATCTATGTTAGAAATTACAGAGGATATGCTTTACTCTAAAACTAATACTTTAAAGGATACATATATATTTTCTCTAGCAGACTCATTAGCTATGGCTATAATAGATGCGCCAAAGGTAATTATGAGAGTTGCAAATTTAAAATGCTTGAAATTAATAGAACAAAGAGATAGGCTTATAGCAAAGGCTGAAATTTACAAAAAAGCTGACAAGAAGCATTATATAAAAGTTGTTATTAATAATAAAGCACAAGAACAGATATTTAGAGGAAAATTTATATTTGAAGAATTAGATTAGGAGGAAGAATTATGAAAATAGTAATAGATGGTATGGGTGGAGATAATGCACCTAAATCTAACGTAGAGGGTGCTATAAGTGCCATAAAAGAATACAATGTTGATTTAATAATCACTGGAGATAAATATATGTTAGAAAAGGAATTTTCTAATTATGAATTTGATAGAAATAAGTTAGAAATAGTTCATACTACCGAAATTATAGAAAATGAAGATAAGCCTGTGAAAGCTATTAGATCTAAAAAAGATTCATCTATGGTTGTCGCTTTAAAACTTGTAAAAGAAGGTAAGGCAGATGCAATTATATCAGCTGGTAACACAGGAGCATTACTTGCAGGAGGATTATTTGTAGTAGGTAGAATAAAAGGTATAGATAGACCTTGTTTATGTCCTGCTATACCTAATGTAGAAAGAGGGATGACTCTTATAGCAGATGGTGGAGCTAATGCAGATTGTAAATCTAGAAATCTAGTAGAATTTGCAGCTATGAGTAATATATATGCAAAAAAAGTTTTAAATATAGATAGTCCAAAAGTAGCATTAGCGAATGTGGGCATAGAAGAAGGTAAAGGAAACGATTTAGTAAAAAAAGCTTATGAAGAGCTTAAAAATATAGATTTGAATTTTATAGGAAATGTAGAAGCAAGAGATGTAATAAATGCATATACAGATATAATTGTTTGTGACGGATTTACAGGGAATATATTATTAAAATCTGCAGAAGGTGTAGCAATGTCTGTTATGAGCTTGCTAAAAGAAGCATTTTTAGCTAGCACAAAAGGAAAAATAGGAGCAATGCTTTTGAAAAATGATTTGAGAAAGTTAAAAAGCTTTATGGATTATGCAGAATATGGAGGCGCACCACTTTTAGGAGTTAATGGTGGTGTTATAAAGGCACATGGAACTTCTGACTCAAGAGCTATAAAAAATGCTATAAATCAAGGAATCAAATTTGCAAAAGGAAATGTTATTAAAGATATAGAAGAGTTTATAAAAACTGTTGAAAAAGATAAAGAATAAAAATAGACTCGTTTTGGAGGTTTAAATTATATATGAACAAAAAAGTTGGTATATTAGGGGTAGGAAGCTATTTACCGAATAAGGTGATAGATAATTTTTACTTTGAAAAAATAATGGACACAAGTGATGAGTGGATAAAAACTAGAACTGGAATAAGTGAAAGAAGAATGGCAGATGAAAATGAAACTACTTCAGATTTGTCTACAAAAGCAGCGCTAAATGCAATAAAGTGCGCAAATTTAACTCCCGAAGATATAGACTTAATAATTGTAGCTACAGCAACTCCGGATATGTCATTTCCAGCAACAGCATGTATAGTACAAGAAAATATAGGCGCGACTAATGCAGCTGCATTTGATATATCAGTAGCATGTTCAGGCTTTATATATGGTATTACTATAGCTAAACAATTTATTGAAACTAAAATGTATAAAAACGTTCTTGTAATAGGTGCAGAAGTTCTTTCAAGAGTTTTAGATTATAATGATAGATCTACTGCAATACTATTTGGCGATGGTGCAGGTGCAGTTGTAATAGGAAATGTTGATGAAGGTGGAATATTATCTACATACATAGGTTCCGATGGAAAAGGTAAAGACGTTCTAAGCCTACCAGTTGGAGATTCTAAAATTCCGACCAGCGAAAAGACAGTAGAAAATACATTACGCGCTATAACAATGTCAGGAAATGACGTATATAAGTTTGCAGTAAGAATAATGGAGGAAGCATCATTAAAAGCCCTTGAAATGGCAAACTTAGATGCAACTGAAATAGACTGCCTTATACCACATCAAGCTAATATTAGAATAATAGAAGCATCAGCAAAAAGGCTAAATTTAGATATAGATAAAGTTTATGTTAATCTGAATAAATATGGAAATATGTCAGCGGCATCAATTCCTGTTGCGCTGGATGAAGCATATAGACAAGGAAAGATAGACAAAGGTGACAATGTAGTTTTAGTAGGATTTGGTGGCGGACTAACTTGGGGCGCTTCAGTAATAAATTGGAGTATACAAGGAGGAATAAATGAATAAAATTTGTAAATTATTAAATATAAAATACCCAATAATTCAAGGCGGCATGGCTTGGGTAGCAGATTCTTCTTTAGCAAGTGCAGTTTCAAATGCAGGTGGCCTTGGTCTTATTGCAGGAGGAAATGCACCTAAGGAAATTATAAAAGAACAGATACGTAAGTGTAGAGAGCTAACAGATAAGCCGTTTGGTGTAAATGTTATGCTATTGTCTCCATTTGCAGATGAAATAATAGATTTGATAATAGAAGAAAAAATACCAGTAATAACAACTGGAGCAGGTAATCCTGCAAAGTATATAGATAGACTAAAAGAAGCTGGAGTCAAAGTAATTCCAGTAGTACCGAGTATAGCTTTAGCTCAGCGAATGGAAAAGTTAGGAGCAGATGCTATAATAGTTGAAGGTACAGAAGCTGGTGGACATGTAGGAGAATTAACTACAATGGTTCTTACTCCTCAAGTTGTTGATTCTGTTAATATACCTGTAATAGCAGCAGGAGGAATTGCAGATGGAAGAGGGATTGTTGCAGCTTTTGCACTAGGGGCAAAAGGTGTTCAAATAGGAACTAGATTTATATGTAGTGATGAGTGTAATGTACATGAAAACTATAAAAATATGGTTTTAAAATCAAAAGATAGAGATGCTATAGTAACTGGTAGAAGCACAGGACACCCAGTTAGAACTTTAAAAAATAAGTTAGCTAAAGAAATACTAAACATGGAAAAAGAAGGTCAACCAGCAGAAGAAATAGATAAAAGAGGTATAGGTTCTCTAAGAGTAGCTACAGTAGATGGAGATATACATAATGGTTCTTTTATGGCAGGACAGATAGCATCAATTATAAAAGACATAAAACCTTGTAAAGAAATTCTTGAGGATATGGTAAGTCAAGCAAAAAACATCATGCCAAATATAGAGCTATAAAATAGGAGGTATTTTATGGGAAAGATAGCATTAGTATTTCCTGGCCAAGGTTCACAATATGTAGGAATGGCAAAGGATATATATGAAAGTAATGAAACGGCTAAAAGAGTAATAGATAAAGCATGTGATGCTTTAGAGATAGATTTAAAAAACATAATGTTTGAAGGTAGCGATGAGGAGTTATCAAAAACAGAAAATACTCAACCAGCTATAGTAACGCATAGTATAGCAGTTCTAGAAGCACTAAATGAAAAGATAGACTTAAAGTATGATGCATGTCTAGGATTATCTCTAGGAGAATATAGTGCATTAGTTGCAGCAGATGCTATTGATTTTAAAGATGCCGTATCTTTAGTTAAAAAAAGAGGCAGGTTTATGCAAGAAACTGTGCCTGTAGGTGAAGGCGCTATGGCTGCAATACTAGGATTAGATAGAGATAAGGTAGAAAATACTATAAAGAGTATAGAAAATGGGATTGTTGAAGTTGCAAATTATAATTCTCCAGGTCAGATAGTAATATCTGGACAAAGTGACAAAATAGATGAGGCAATGATAAAGTTGAAGGAAAATGGTGCTAAAAGAGTTGTAAAATTAAATGTAAGTGGACCATTCCATTCATCAATGTTAAAGGATGCTGGAAATAAATTATCTAAAGAGTTAGATAAAGTAAGCTTAAGTAAGCCTAAGGTATCAGTGCTTTCAAATGTTAATGCTAAATATTATGAAGACGAAGGAAAAGAGTTACTTATAAAGCAAGTTAGCTCTTCAGTACTTTGGGAAGATTCTATAGAAAGATTATTAGATGAAGGATATGATACTTTTATAGAAATAGGGCCAGGAAAGACATTAAAAAGTTTCATAAAAAAGATATCTTCAAACAAAAAAATGGATGTAAATATTTACAATATAGATGATGCAGATTCATTAGATGAATTTGTGAAAGTTTACAGAAATGGAGAGATTGTATGATAAATTTAAATGGAAAAGTGGCTATAGTTACTGGAGGTTCTAGAGGTATAGGAAAAGAAGTAGCTAAAAAATTAGCAACTCTTGGAACAAACTTGGTTATAAACTATACATCAAAAGAAGAAGAAGCGCTAAAAACTAAAGCTGAAATAGAAGATTTAGGAGTAAAATGTATAACTTTAAAATGTGATGTATCAAAATCTGAAGAAGTTAATCAAATGATAGATTCGGCATTAAAAGAATTTGGTCAAATAGATATACTAGTAAACAATGCAGGTATAACTAAAGATGGTTTACTTATGAGAATGAAAGAAGAAGATTTTGATAAGGTTATAGAAATAAACCTAAAGGGTGTGTTTAACTGTACTAAAGCAGTAATTAAACCCATGATGAAAAGTAAATATGGAAAAATAATAAATATGGCATCTGTTGTAGGTGTTATAGGAAATGCAGGACAAGCGAATTATTGTGCATCAAAAGCTGGAGTAATAGGATTTACTAAATCAGCAGCAAGAGAGTTAGCATCAAGAAATATAAATATAAATGCAATTGCACCGGGGTTTATAGACACAGATATGACTAAGGTATTAAGTGATGATATAAAGCAAAGTATGTTAAATAATATTCCTAAAAATGCTTTTGGAAAGCCAGAAGATGTAGCTAATGTAGTAGCATTTTTAGCTAGTGATATGTCAAGTTATGTTACAGGTCAGGTTATAAATGTAGATGGTGGAATGGTAATGCAATAAAAATAATTTAAGTTTTAAAATTATTACTCTTATAAGCTTGAAGTAGTTAGCCAATACATTGTTCAAGCAACAGACCTGTTTCTTAAGGTTATTAGCGACATGAACGAAGCAAATTTTTCATAAAAAATAAGTATAAAGAGTAATAGTTATATAAATATATATTTAAAAATTTTTAAAATAAATTAAAATTATAAAACTATAATTAAAAATTCAGGAGGAAATAAATATGTTTAATCAAGTTGTAGAAATAGTAAGAGAGCAATTAAGTGTTGAGGATAAAGAAATAACAATGGAAACTTCTTTAATGAAAGATTTAGAAGCAGATTCATTAGACGCAGTAGAAATAATAATGGCATTAGAAGATGAGTTTAACATTGAAATACCAGATACTGAAGCTGAAAACTTTAAATGTATAGGTGACATAGTTAAATATATAGAAGCTAATAAATAGTGGAGGTATTCTCTATGAAAAAGAGAGTTGTAATAACAGGTCTTGGGTGTGTTACACCTGTAGGAAATGGAAAAGAAGAATTTTGGAATAATATTAAATCTGGTGTGTGTGGAATAGACACTGTAACTAGATTTGATGCTAGTAATTTTCAATCACAGATGGCTGGAGAAGTTAAAAATTTTAATGCTGAAGATTATATAAATAAAAAAGAAGTTAAAAGATTAGATAGGTTTACTCAATACGCAGTAGCTTCTGCAAAGATGGCAGTAGATGATGCCAATCTTGATTTAGATACTATTAACAAAGAACGTATGGGGGTTATAATAGGAACAGGTATAGGTGGAGTTGCAACTATAGAAGAACAACACACGATACTTTTAAACAAAGGAAATAAGAGAGTAAGTCCATTCTTTGTTCCTATGATGATAGGAAATATGGCAGCTGGTCAGGTTTCTATATTTTTAGGAGCTAAAGGACCTAATACTAATGTATGTACTGCTTGTGCATCGGGTACACATTCAATAGGAGATGCTTTTAAAGTTATTCAAAGAGGAGATGCTAGTGTTATGGTAGCTGGAGGTAGCGAAGCGCCTATAACAGCTCTTGCTTTTTCAGGGTTCTGTAATATGAAAGCAATGTCTACTAGAAATGATGATCCTAAAACTGCATCAAGACCATTTGATAAAGACAGAGATGGATTTGTAATGGGAGAAGGTGCTGGAATTCTTATATTAGAAGAATTAGAGCATGCATTAAATAGAAATGCTAAGATATACGCTGAAGTTGTAGGATATGGAGCAACAGCAGATGCTTATCATATGACTACGCCAGCAGAAGGTGGAGAAGGTGCAACTCGTGCTATGCAAATGGCATTAAAAGATGGAAATGTACCTTTAGATGAAGTGGATTACATAAATGCACATGGAACATCTACACCATATAATGATAGATTAGAAACTCAAGCTATAAAAAATGTTTTTGGTGATAAAGCATATGATTTATGCGTTTCATCAACAAAATCTATGACAGGACATTTATTAGGTGCATCAGGCGCTATTGAAGCAGTAGTTTGTGCTATGAGTATAGAAGATAATTTTATACCTCCAACTATAAATGTTCAAGAAGTTGATGAAGAGCTTGACTTAGATTATGTACTAGATACTGGTAAAGAAAGAGAAGTTAGATATGCACTGTCAAATTCTTTAGGATTTGGTGGTCATAATGCAACTATAGTTCTAAAAAAATATTAATCAATCTAAAAGAGTCTTCCTATGAAAATAGGGAGCTTTTTTAGATTGATTAAGTATAATAAGGCAATATTATTTATAAAAAAGAAGTCTAATGACTTCTTTTTTTTGTAATATTTTTCATAACTCATTAATAGAATAGTTATATAAACAAAAGAGGAGGACAAGGTATGAATAAACTTAGTGATGAAATAGTTAACTCATTATCAATTAATCTAAGAGAAAAAATTAAAAAAATTTCAATGGACAATATAAATATAGAAGAAATTAGACTTCGTTCTCAAAAGCCACTTATATTAAATGCAAATAATAAAGATTATTTTTATAATCTAAATTCAAACAAATTAGACACAAAAATGGATAATTCATATATCGTTAGTAAAGAAGATGTAGAGCAAACTTTCCAGATAATATGTAAATATTCTATTCACTCATTCATGGATGATATTAAAAAAGGATTTATAACTCTTAGAGGTGGACATAGAGTAGGATTGGTTGGAAAAGCAATAGTAGAAGATGGACAAGTTAAAAATATAAAGCATATATCATCATTAAACATAAGGGTTTCTAGAGAAATCATAGGATGTTCAAATAAAGTTTTACCTCACATAATAAAAGGAGACAACCAAGTAAATAACACGTTAATAATTTCACCACCCCAATGTGGGAAAACAACTTTAATTAGAGATATAGTAAGAAATTTAAGTAATGGAAATAAAGAATATGGATTTAAAGGAATAAAAGTAGCTTTGATAGATGAGCGAAATGAAATTTCAGGGTCTTATTTAGGTTCACCCCAAATGGATGTAGGAATAAGAACTGATATAATAGAGACTTGTCCAAAGAACCTAGGAATTATGATGCTTTTAAGGTCTATGTCACCAAATCTTATAGTAACAGATGAAATAGGTAATATAGATGAAATAAACGCCTTATATACGGCTTTAAATGGCGGTGTAAGCTTGATTACAACTGTACATGGGGATTCTATTGAAGATATCAGAAATAGAAAGGAATTAAGCCAATTATTAGAGGAAGATTTATTTAAAAAAGTGATAATATTATCGGCTAAAAAAGGACCTGGAACAATAGAAAAAATATATGATTTAGAAGAAAAGAGATGGTATTTTGCAAATTAAAATAATTATAATAGGAATCTTAGTAGCTTGTAGCTACTTGATAGGTGAATATATTTACAAAGCTTATACAAATAGACATAAACAGGTAAATGATCTCATAAGAATATTAGAGATAATAAGGATGGATTTGTCCTTTGGGATGTATACATTAGAAGAAATCTTCAAAAGAGTTGGAGATAAAACAGAATACTGTACTTCTAATTTTTTTAAGAAAGTAGAAGACGAGCTACATAACAACCAAAGTAAAGTGCTAGACGAAATTTTAAATGACAATATACAGATGTTGATAAAAGAAACGTATTTAGAAGAGAAGGAGGTTGATGAATTAAAAAAACTTATACTTACATTGGGGAAAAGTGATATAGAATCTCAAACTAGAATGATTGATTTATCTATTGAAAATCTAAAAAAACTAACAAGTGAAACAAAAGAAGATATAGATAAAAAGGGCCAGGTTTATAGAAAATTATCTACAGTTATAGGATTAGTAATAGGAATAATTTTGATATAGGAGGATGAATATGGATATATCTTTAATAATAAAAGTTGCAGGCATAGGAATATTAATATCAGTACTTAACATGCTTCTAGAAAAAACTGATAGAAAAGATTGGGCATCATTAACAACATTAGCAGGAGTAATAATAGTTTTAGGAATGGTATTAACAGAAATAAGTGATTTATTTAATACAGTAAGAACAATGTTTCAACTTTACTAAAGGGGAGGATATATTTTGGAAGTAATGCAATTAGTAGGAGTTGCAATAATCTCAACAACACTCTGTTTAGTAATAAAAAAAGACAGACCAGAAATAGCAATGTTTATAGGAATACTTACAGGAGTAGCAATACTATTAGCAGTAATATTTAAGTTGAATTTTATAATAGAAAGTATACAAAGCTTGGCTGAAAGAGCAAACATACCTTCTATGTACATAACGCTCATAATAAAATTAATTGGGATAGCATATCTTATGGAATTTGCGATACAGCTTTGTAAAGACTGTGGGGAAGGAAATATAGCTTCTAAACTAGAGTTTGGAGGCAAAATAATAGTTATGACAATGTCATTCCCTATACTTTTATCCATTGTAGAAATGATAATAAATATTATCCCATAGGAGACTGATTACGTATGAAAAAAAAATTTTTAGGAGCAATACTAACGTTGTTGTTGGTACTAGGATCCTTAGTAGTATGTTTTGGTAATGACGAAAAAGAAAGCAAAAGCTATGATGAAACTAAACAAAGCATAGATAGCTATATAGACAGTCAATTAGAAAAGATAGATATAGGACAAATAGAAGGATTTATAAAAGAATCTTCAGCACTTCAAGATGTAAATTTAAAAATATTTATAAAAGAACTTATTAGTGGAGAAAAAACTATATTAGATTTATTTAATAAAGAAGGTATAAAACTTATGCTCTTTGATGAAGTAAAATCTAGTTTAAAGGTGGCAGTGATAATCTTTGTTCTAGCACTTTTATCATCGGTATTAAAAAGCTTAGATAATTCATTCTCATCAGGTGCAGTAAGCCAAATAACCACTTACATAATATTCATAACAATGGTATCACTAACTTTAGTTGGATTTAAGGATGTATTAGCAATATGTAATACTACCATAGATTCTATAGTAGGGCTGATGCAAGTATTAATGCCAATACTTATAACATTATTGGTCTTAATAGGATTTCCAATCACATCAACAGTATTAAATCCAATATTTATAGGTGGAGTAACATTTATAAATGTTGTATTTAAAAAATTTCTATTTGTATCAATTGCAGTTGCATTTGCAATACTTGTCATAAATAACTTATCAAAAAATATCAAATTAAAAAAATTATCATCATTTATAAAGCAAATAAATTTAGTATCTTTAGGAGCGATGTTTACTATTTATTTAGGGCTTGTATCTATGCAAGGATTATATGTAAAAGGTATTGATACTTTTACTGCAAAAACAGCTAAATTTGCAATAGGAAACTTTATACCGGTAGTAGGGGGATTTGTATCAGATTCTGTTGATATACTATTATCATCATCACAGCTTATAAAAGGAGTATTTGGTGGTATAGGGCTTGTTTTATTAGTAGGGATATGTTTAGTGCCTGTTATAAAGATTTTATCCATAATAGTTGTATATAAGGTCTCAGCGATAGTTGTAGAACCTATCGGAGAAGAAAGTATATCAAGCTTTTTGAATGAAGTTGCGAATTTAATGGTAATAATGCTTGCATGTATAATAGCAATAACAATAATGTTTTTCGTAACAGTGGCAATATTAACATCAATAAGTGTAGTCTCTCAAGGATAAGAGGTGTGATATGTTGGATAATATAAAAATGTGGATTGTAACTATATTAGTAGGAGCATTTATAGTCAATATAGTTGATATGATGCTACCTTCATCTAAAATAAAACCATATATAAATCTTGTACTTAACTTTATATTTGTATTTATTGTACTGACTCCGATTATAAGCTTATTTTCAAATGATATGAGCCTTGAGGACACGATACTAAAGTCAATGGGAAAATATAATAAGGAATATGTGGATAGTATAAATGAGTTAGCAGACAAGACTGGTAATAATAGTTTGGCTAAAGGATATGAAGATGGGCTAAAAGATGTATTAAAGTTAAAATTAGATGAATATAACTATGAATTAGAAGATGTAGAGTTTGATGGATCAGAAATAGGAAATATAAAAGTAAAAGAAAAAAATAGTAATAAAGATAAAAAAGAGGACATACAATCTAATGACAAAGAAAATGTTGAACAAGTATTTAAAGACAAGAATGAGAGTAAAGAATCAGAACATGAGCTAAATTTAAATCAAGACAAACTTAAAGAAGACTTAGTAAAAATATTAGACGTATCAATCGAAACTATAGAAATTGATTAATAGGGGTTGGGTGAATGTTTAAAAACTTAAATGAAAAAGATAAGAAAAAGATATACTCACTATTATCTTTAGGAGTGATTTGTGCAATAGCTCTTATAGTAATGCCAAGTTTCTCGAAGAAAGAAAGTGAAGAAGAGAAAAAAGTAAGTGTTGATAAGCAAGCACAAGTAGAACAAACAAATAACAATAGTTCTTTAGAAGGAAAGCTCAAAAATGTATTATCCCAGATTGAAGGAGCTGGAGAACTTGATGTAATGATAACATTTGAGTCAAGTGAAGAAATACAACCTGCGTATAATTCTAATTCAACAACAGAAAATACAAAAGAAGTAGATTCTCAAGGTGGAGAAAGAACAACTACAACATCAAGTGAAAATAAAACTATGATAACATCAGGTTCAAGTAATCCTGTAGTTATAAAAACTAATGAAGCAAAAATTAAGGGTGTGATAGTAGTAGCAACTGGGGCTAATGATGCAAAAGTTAAAGAAACTTTATATAGTGCAGTACAAACAGCACTTCAGATATCAGGACATCAAGTAGAAATATATACTAAATAAATTATATTAAACTTGGGGGGATAAAAATGAAATTTAATTATAAGGGAAGAGGATTTGTAGTATTAAGCTTAGCAGTAATGTTAGTAGTGGTAGGAACTGTAAATTATAAACTAAGCGAAAAATCAGCGATAGAAACAAGTAAAGAATTAAAGGCATACGAACAAACTCAAATGAAAAAAAATGAAGATAAAGAAGAAGCTACTAAAGAAGAGGAAGTGGAAGTTGTTGATAGCAAAACTAGTAATATTGATGAAAAGGTAACTGAAACTAGTAAAGAAATAAAAGAGCAATTAACTTCGCAAAAGAATATGAAAAAGACTACATACATATTGGATATGAAGATGACTAGAGAGAAACAAAGAAATGAGTTAACTCAAGATTTAAATGAAATGATAAACAACCCATCTACAGCAGAAGAATCTAGAAAAGAAGCGTCTGCTATGAAATTACAATTAGTTAAAGACCAAGAAACAGAGCTTAAGATAGAAAATCTTTTAAGCACTAAAGGATTTGAAGATGCATTAGTGTACATAAATAATAGTAGTGTAAATGTAGTAGTAGATGAAGAAAATTTAGAAAAGGCAGATGCTACTAAGATATTTGATTTAGTAGCACAACAAGCAAAAGTAAAATATGAAGATATAAAATTAATGAATAATAAATAGGATTATTTAAGAATACGGAAAAATAAATTGGATGCTAAAAATATATTTTAATATACTACAAATAGTTGATTAAAATATATAAGGATTGGATAATATTTAATATAAGTTGACTTTTTATAAAACCTCAGGGCCTAACTGAGGTTATTTTCTTGCAAAGTTGTTCTGTATTTGGTATTATTATAATTATAAAAATAGTTCCTTAAAATAAGGGGGTAGAATTTATCATGGAAGATAACAATTTTGGACAAGTGAAAATATCTAATGAAGTAATAGCTACTATAGCAGGACTTGCAGCATTAGAAGTTGAAGGTGTGGAAACAAACACAACATTCACAGATAAATTACTTAAAAACAACGGTGTAAAAATACAAATAGAAGAAGAGGAAGTTAACTTAGATGTAATGGTTATGATAGAGTACGGAGTATCTATACCAGACATAGCTTTTAAAATCCAGGAAAATGTAAAAAATACTGTTGAGACAATGACAGGATTGAACGTTTCTCAAGTGAATATACATGTTCAAGGAATCAGCTTTAAAAGAGAAAAAGCTGAGAAGGAAGAAGCTAAGCAAATCAAAAAAAGTTAATATATGCCCTCTGAAAAATCAGAGGGTTTTTTCTTGCTCAATGTGTGCATAATAGGAATTGAAGGAGGATTACAGCCAATGAAGAACGACAAAGCAAAAAAAGTAACTAGTAGAGAGTATATGATGAAATTAATATACCAATCGGATGTAACTAAAGAAGATATGGAAGGTGTATTAGATAAATTTTTAAATAATAATTTTGAATATATAGCTAATAGATATGAAGAACTTAGATTACAATACTCAAATAATCCAGAATTAAAACTTGAAAATCTACAAATGGACGATGTTGTAGACAAAGAATATATGAATCAAATATGTACTTGTTTAAAAGAAAATTCAGCGAAGATAAATGAATTAATCAATAAGTATGCAAATAACTGGACTATAGAGAGAATGCCAAAGGTAGACGTATCTATATTAAAGTTATCTATATGTGAAATACTTTTTGTAGAAGAAATACCTGATAAGGTTTCTATAAATGAAGCCGTAGAAATTGCAAAAATATACTGTGATGACAAAACTCCTAAATTTATAAATGGAATATTAGGAAGCGTAGTTAATGAGCTTTCAGGAAAATAATATAATAATCGGAATAGATACTAGCTGCTATACAACCTCTATAGCAGCTATATCTTTAGGTAAAAAAGTTATATTCAATAAAAAAATAATGCTTGAGGTAAAAAATAACAGCAAAGGCTTAAGGCAAAGTGAAGCTGTTTTCCAACATATAAAGAATTTAGGAGAAATTGAACTACAAATAAAAGATATTATAAAAGATTATAATATCGCAGCCATATGTGTATCAAAAAAACCAAGACCGATAGAAGATTCATACATGCCAGTATTTACAGTGGGATATAATTTTGCAAAACTTTCTTCAACTATGATGAAGTGCGAGTTATATGAAACTACTCATCAAGAAAATCATATAGAAGCAAGTTTACTTACTAACAATATAAAAAATAAAGAAGAGTTTCTGTCTGTTCATATGTCAGGTGGTACAACAGAAATACTTTTATGTAAGAAAAATAAAGATGAATTGGGATATAGCGTAGAAATAGTCGGAGGAAGCAAAGATATAAGTTTTGGACAACTTATAGATAGAGTTGGAGTAAAAATGGGATATAACTTTCCAGCAGGTAAATATGTAGATGAAAATGCCATAAAATGTATTACAAAAATAGAGCAAGGATTAAAAACATCTGTTAAAGAAGGTTATATGAATTTATCGGGATTAGAAAATCAAGTTGATAAAATTTTAAACAAAGAAAGTAAAGAATATATTTGTAAATTAGTTTTAGATTCAGTTGTTAGGAATATGGTCAAATCAATTGTATATATAAGTAGAAAGTACAATATTGATGAAATTGTATTTGCAGGAGGGGTATCTGCAAGTAAATATATATCAAATGAATTAGTATCAAAATTAAGAAAGTATAAAATAAATGCTTATTTTACCAATACTGAGTATTGTACAGATAATGCAGTAGGATGTGCTATAATAGGGGTGAATAAATTTGAAAATAAGAGCGTTAAACATAAGTGAAGCGAATTCATATATAAAAAAAATCTTAATCAATGATCCAATATTATATAATTTAAAGGTTAAAGGAGAAATATCTAACTTTAAAGTACATAGTAGCAAAAATGTATACCTATCTTTAAAGGATGAAAACTCTAAAATAAACTGTGTTATTTTTAAAAATAACTATAATAAAGATTTACAATTAAATAATGGAGTTAAAGTTATCGCGAATGGATATATATCTGTTTATGAAAGAGATGGATCATATCAATTGTATATAAATTCAATAGAGATAGAAGGGATAGGAAATCTATATATAGAGTTTAATAAACTAAAAGAAAAGCTAAGTAAAGAGGGATTATTCGACACTAAGTATAAAAAGCCTATACCTAAAAGGCCTCAAGCTATTGGTGTAATAACTTCTCAAACAGGGGCTGTCATAAGGGATATAATAAATGTCATAGAAAGAAGATATCCTAAAATAGATATAAAGCTATATTCGGTAAATGTTCAAGGAACAAATTCAAAGTATGATATATGTGAAGGAATTAAATTCTTTAATGAAAGAAGTAATGTAGATACTATAATAGTTGGAAGAGGAGGAGGCTCTATAGAAGAGCTTTGGTCTTTTAATGAAGAAATAGTAGCTAGAGCTATTTTTAAATCTAAAATACCTATAATATCTGCAGTAGGTCATGAAACAGATTTTACTATTTGTGATTTTGTAGCAGACATGCGTGCACCAACCCCTTCAGCAGCAGCAGAAATAGCAACTCCATCTTTAGAGGAAATTTATTATAAATTAGAAAATATATTAAATAGAATGAATAAATCATTAACAAATGTATTGCAAGTTAATGAATACAAATTAAATTCAGTATTTGATAAAATAAATAACTATTTAAGTGCATACACAATAAGAGATAAAATTATACAATTAGACAAAATATATGATAAAATAATTTCTGAGGCAGAAAATAATATAAGTATAGAAAAAGAAAGACTTTCAAGTACTGGAGCTGTATTACATAGTCTAAGTCCACTAGCTACAATAGATAGAGGCTATAGTATAGTTCAAAAGGATGGGGAAGTTATAAATAGCATAAAAAATTTAAAATTTAAAGACAATGTAGATATAATACTAAAGGACGGAAATATTGAATGTAGTGTAGAAAAAATTAAAAATAAAGAGGTATAAATATGAATTTAACATATGAAGAAGCCTATAAAAAACTAGAAAATATACTAGAAAAGTTAGAATCTAAAAGTGCTGGATTAGATGAATCATTAAGTTTGTACGAAGAAGGAATAAGTCTTTACAAACATTGTAACAACCTTTTAGAAAATGCTCAACTAAAAATAAGTAAATTTACTCAATTAGGATTAGAAGAAAAATTTGATATGGGGGAGGAATAAAAGTGGAATTTAAATTAGTTCTAAAGGAAAAAACTAGTTATGTAGAAAAATTATTAAATAAATATATGCCTAAAGAAGAGGGATATCAAAAGACTATAATGGAAGCTATGAATTATAGCTTAAGTGCAGGTGGGAAGAGGTTAAGACCTATATTAACACTAGAAGCATGTAAAATAGTAGGTGGAGATGAAAAGGACGCTATACCTTTTGCAGTGGCAATAGAAATGATACATACATACTCTTTAATACATGATGATTTACCAGCCCTTGATAATGATGATTTAAGAAGAGGAAGAAAAACTAATCATATAGTGTATGGGGAGAATATGGCTATACTTGCTGGCGATGCTCTTTTAAATTATGCTTTTGAAATTATGCTTTCAAATTCTTTAGGAAAAAAAGACCCAGAAAAATATTTGAGAGCAATAAACGAAATAGCTAAATCTGCAGGTATATATGGAATGATAGGTGGACAAGTTGTAGATGTTCAAAGTGAAGATCAACAAATATCTAAGGAAAAATTAGATTATATACACAACAATAAAACTGCGGCAATCATGATTGGATGTATGAGAGCAGGAGCTATAATTGGAAATGCAAGTGAAGAACATTTAGATGAAATAACAAGATATGCAAAGAATATAGGCCTATCTTTCCAAATAGTAGATGACATACTAGATATAGTGGGAGATGAATCTAAACTAGGGAAAAATGTAGGAAGTGATATAGAGAATAATAAATCTACATATCCATCTTTATTAGGTTTAGAAAAATCTAAAGAAATTGCAAATCAATTAATAAATGATGCTAAAGAAAGTATAAATAAACTTTCTGATGATGTTGAGTTTTTGAATGGACTGGCTGAATATATAATAGCTAGAGAGTACTAAGGAGGAGTAATGAACGTTTTTTTTGAAATTTTCAGCAACAAGGTTTTGGGAATAAGTATATTTGCTTGTTTCTTAGCACAATTCATGAAAATATTTACTGGCAAACATAAGAAAGTAGAATTAGCTAGAATATTTACTTCTGGTGGAATGCCAAGTTCTCATAGCTCTTTTGTCACAAGCCTAGCCACTCTAGTTGGGATTGAAAGAGGTTTTGCTTCAACTGACTTTGCAATAGTATGTGTGTTTGCACTAATAATAATGTATGATGCAACGGGTGTTAGACGTGCTGTAGGGAAGCAAGCTACTATAATAAACCAAATGTTAGATGATTTACACAATAAAAAGCATATAGAACAAAAGAGGTTAAAAGAATTAGTAGGACATACTCCAAAAGAAGTTTTATTTGGTGCAATGCTAGGAATTATAATTGCAATAATTTTGGCATAAATTGAAAAAGGATGTAGTATATGATATAATTTTTATTTACCAAGGTATTATAAAGGTTAGTACTCATTAATAACTTCTATTTTTATAAACAAAATAAGCTAAACGAATATCTTACAATTTTGAATTAAGAAAGTAAATTTAAAATCACTACGTCGATGATATTAGATAAGCAAATGTTTTAATGTAGTTATAAAATGAATATAACTTAGTCAATACTAAGGTATATTCATTTTTTATATTAATAGCAGTTTTATAAATCAGAGTAAATAAAAATTTACTGAACAAAAGGTGAGGATAATATGTATAAATATTTAGATAAAGTAAATTCTCCAAATGATGTAAAAATGATGAATACTGAAGAAATGGACATGTTAGCAAAAGACATAAGAAAATTTTTAGTAAGATCTGTTTCTAAAACAGGAGGTCATTTAGCATCTAACTTAGGTGTAGTAGAATTGACATTAGCTCTACATAAAGTATTTGAGAGCCCTAAAGATAAAATAGTATGGGATGTAGGACATCAATCTTATGTGCATAAAATAATCACAGGAAGAAAAGATGATTTTGTATCTTTAAGACAATTTAATGGATTAAGTGGATTTCCAAAGGAGAATGAAAGTCCTCATGATATATTTGATACAGGTCATAGTAGTACCTCTATTTCAGTGGCAGAAGGTATTGCTTGTGCAAGAGATATAAAAAAAGAAGATGGAAGTGTTATAGCAGTAATTGGAGATGGATCTATAACTGGAGGTATGGCTCTTGAAGCACTAAATCATTTAGGATATATAAATACAGATATGATAGTTATTCTTAATGATAATGAAATGTCTATAGATAAAAATGTTGGAGGAATGTCTAAACATTTATCTAGCATAATAAGAAATTCAACGGCAAATAAGGTTAAAGATGAAGTAGAAAAAATATTAAGTGTGGCACCAGGTGGAAACTTAATATCAAAAACAGCGAATAAAGTTAAAGACAGTATTATAAGTAAATTTACACCTCAAGAATGTGAATTCTTCGATGCTATAGGAATAAAATATTATGGACCAATAGATGGACATAATACTAAAGAACTAATAGAAATACTAAGTAAAGTTAAAAATAGAAAAGGACCAGTACTATTACATGTAATAACTAAAAAAGGAAAGGGATATAGATACGCAGAGAACGAACCGCATAAATATCATGGAGTATCAAAATTTGATATAAAAGAAGGTGTAAAAAGTTCATGTAGTAAATCTATATCAGCATCAGTAGGAGAAAAACTTGCTTCAATGGCAGATAAAGACAATAGGGTTGTAGCCATAACTGCAGCTATGCCATCAGGAACAGGATTAAATATATTTGAACAAGCTTATCCAAATAGATATTATGATGTAGGAATAGCTGAACAACATGCTACTACATTTGCAGCAGGGTTAGCTAAAAATGGAATGAAACCATATTTTGCGGTATATTCATCATTTTTACAAAGAGGATATGACCAAATTATACATGATGTTTGTATTACTAAGAAGCCAGTAACATTCCTTATTGATAGAGCGGGTATTGTTGGGAACGATGGAGAAACTCATCATGGGATGTTTGACTTAAGTTATTTAAACTCAATACCTAATATAGTAGTTATGGCCCCAAAAGATAGTGAAGAACTAAATTTAATGATGGATCTATCTTTAAATTTAGAATCACCAGTAGCTATAAGGTATCCAAGAGGAAATAGCTATTATTTAGAAACAGGAGAATATAATCCTATTAAATTAGGTAGCTATGAAATTTTATCAAGTGGTGAAGAGACTGTCATTCTAGCAATAGGAAACATGGTGAAACATGCAATTAAAACTAAGGAAATTTTATTAAATTACAATATAAATCCAACTATAGTGAATGCTAGATTTTTAAAACCGATAGATGAAGACTTATTAAATAATTTATTTAAGCAATACAAAAATGTAGTTACAATAGAAGATAATACTATAATAGGTGGATTTGGAAGTAGAATAAACAAATTTATAGTAGATAATAATTATAATATAAAAATAACAAATATAGCTCTTCCAGAAGAATTCGTACCTCATGGAAGTGCAGAAGAGATATATGAGAGTGTAGGCTTGTCACCAAATAAAATAGCAGACAAAATAAAAAGTCTATAAATAAGAAAGGTAATTTTATGAAAAAAAGAATAGATGTATTACTAGTAGAGCAAGGTCACTTTGAGAGCAGAGAAAGAGCAAAAAAAGCTATAATGGCAGGACTTATATTTGTCAATAATCAGAGATGTGATAAGGCTGGAGCGGATGTAGATGTAGAATCTAAAATCGAAGTAAAAGGAAATCCAATACCATATGTTAGTAGGGGTGGATTAAAACTTGAAAAAGCTATGAAAAACTTTGATTTAACTTTAGATAAAAAAGTATGTATGGATATAGGTTCTTCTACAGGTGGATTTACAGATTGCATGCTTCAAAATGGAGCAGTTAAAGTATTTTCAATAGATGTAGGGTATGGACAACTTGCTTGGAAATTAAGACAAGATGAAAGAGTTGTTTGTATGGAAAGAACAAATATAAGATACGTAACTATAGAACAAACAAAGGAATTTGCAGATTTTGCATCTATAGATGTTTCATTTATATCTTTAAAATTAGTTCTTCCAAAGTGTAAGCAGCTTATAATACCAAATGGAGAAGTAGTAGCATTAATAAAACCTCAATTTGAAGCAGGAAGAGAAAAGGTTGGTAAAAAAGGTGTAGTTAGAGAAAAATCTACACATATTGAAGTAATAGAAATGATATCAAACTTTGCAGTTGAAAATGGATTTGAAATATTAGGGTTAGATTATTCTCCTATAAAAGGTCCAGAAGGAAATATAGAGTATTTAATTCATTTAAGAAATGGAAATGATGGATATACATTTAACAGCGAAGAACATAATAATAAAATAGTAGAGGTAGTTGAAGCTTCTCATAATTTAAGTAAGTAGATTTGATTTTACATTCTAAAATTTAAAACGGACGGTGTTTGTGGTTCGGATTTTTATATAAAAAAGAGGGGGATTTAGATTGATCCTTGAGTTGTATATGAAAAATTGTGCCTTAGTAGAAGAATTAAGGCTAAATATTGATGAAAACCTAAATATATTAACAGGAGAAACAGGTTCAGGAAAGTCTATAATAATTGATGCTTTAGGATTATGTTTAGGAGAAAAGTATGATAGATCATTCTTAAGAAAAGGTACGGATAAAGGTTTAGTTGAAGCTGTATTTTATGCACAGAATAGTCATTTAAACAAAGTACTAGAAGAAAATGATTTAGAGTTAGATGAAGGCAACTTGTTAGTAATTACTAGAGTAATTTATTGTGATGGAAAGAGTGTTGCTAGAGTGAATGGTAGAACTGTTAAAATGGCAGTTCTAAAGCAAATAGCATCTACACTAATAGATATACATGGACAGCATCAAACACAAGCTTTATTCAACAAAGAAACACATCTAGAATTTTTAGATTTATTTGGAGAAATTGAATTAATAGATTTTAAAAGAAAATACAAGACTATATATGATAAATATAGTGAAGTTAAAAGATTATTAAGCACATTGACAGAAAATAAAGATGATATGCAAATTCAAAGAGAGATAGATTTATTAAAATTTCAAATAAACGAAATAGAATCAGCTAATTTAAGTAAAGATGAGTATGAAGATTTACTTAAGCAAAGAGAAGTTTATAGGAATAGTGAAAAAATTTATAGCAACTTAAATTTAAGCTATCAGCATTTATATGATGGTTCTGTTAATGCAGTAGACTTAATTGGTAATGCAGTAAAAGAATTAGGAGCTATAGCTGAATATGATAAATCTTTAAATGATTACAATAATGATATCGAAAGAATTATGTATGAACTTCAAGATATTTCTAGAGAGATAAGAAACTATAAAGAAAATATAAACTTTGAACCTTACGAATTAGAACAAATAGAAGTTAGAGTTGATGAGATAAATAACTTAAGAAGAAAATATGGAGAAACTATAGAAGATATATTTGAGTATTATAATAAAATAAAAACTAGATTAGATGAAATACTAAATAGAGATGAAAGAGTAGAAGAACTAAAAGAAGAAGTTCTTAAACTTGAAAAAAAATTATCTGTTAAAGCAGATGATTTAACACAAGCTAGAATAAAAGTTGCATCTAATTTAGAAGAGGTTTTACTTATAGAGTTAAAAAGCTTAAATATGAAAGATGTAGTATTTAAAGTTGATTTCAAAAAAAGTGCATTTACCCAAAAAGGACAAGATGATTTAGAGTTTATGATATCATTTAACTTAGGAGAAGATATAAAACCTATATATAAGGTAGCATCGGGTGGAGAAATGTCTAGATTCATGCTAGCATTTAAAACTATATTAGCAGATATAGATCAAATTGATACATTAGTATTTGATGAAATAGATACAGGTATAAGTGGAATAGCAGCGCAAATTGTAGGTGAAAAACTCAGTAATATAGGTAAGAAAAAGCAAATTATATGTATAACACATTTACCACAAATAGCAGCTAATGCAGATACACATTACTGCATAGAAAAGAGTACATCAAATGAAAGAACATTTACAACTATAAGAAAGTTAGATCATAGTCAAAAAAGAGATGAAATAGCTAGGCTTATAGCAGGAAGTAATATAACAGAGAAAACAATGGAACATGCTAGTGAAATAATAGATTTAGCAAAAAGAAGCTTTTAAGAGCTTCTTTTTTTATGCTATTTATAAATTTAATATGAATAATATTTTTCCTATAAAGGAATTATAAGTATATATTTTATAAGTAGGGAGTGACAGTATTATGTTCGAAAATTTCAAGAGTAAAAATACTGTAGTAATAATAGCTGCTATAAGTTTAGTTTTATTGAGTACTAAAATATTAAAAGAAAAGTACAGAGATCCAGCAATAGAAACTATGGTGAATAGTAGTGAGAATGAAACAAAATATGTTTATCCATTTGGTAAAGTTGTAGGAATTAAGGCTACCACAGATGGTGTATTAGTGGTAGGTTATGAAGAAGAAAATATAGAATATATAGGTGGAATACAAAAGGGAGACAATATAGTAAAAATAAATGGAGAAAAAATAAATAATAGCCAAGATATAACTAATATTTTAGAAAAATTAAAAAAAGATGATGTAGATATAACATTTGAGCGAAATAATAAATATAGTACACAAACAATAAAAATAAAACACTGTGATGGAAAATCGAAACTTGGGTTATGGGTAAGAGACAAAATATCTGGAGTAGGAACTGTAACATTTTATGACCCAGTAAACTCTAAATTTAAAGCTATAGGGCATGCAATTACAGATACAGACACAAAAGGGTTCTTAAAAATAAAACAAGGGAATATATATAACCCTACGAGTATTGAAATAATAAAGGCAAGTGACAATAAAGTAGGACAGATAAAAGGAGAATTTAGTACAGAAAATTCTATCGGTAATTTTAATAATAATTCAAATTTTGGAATAAGTGGAAATATGACAGGAGAAATAAATACTGAGAGACAATTAGTAGAAGTAGGGAAAAAGAAAGATATAAAGTTAGGAAAAGCATATATTCTTTTTGAAGATAAAGATAGAAATATAATTAGTTATGATATACAGATAGAAAGTTTTGTAGAAGATAGAAAAAGTGATAGAGACATGGTGATAGAGGTGGTTGATGAAGATTTGATGAATTATACAGGAGGCATAATTCAAGGTATGAGCGGAGCCCCTATAATTCAAAATAATAAGATTATTGGTGCAATAACCCATGTATTTAGAGAAGATTCTAAAAAAGGATATGGTAATTTTATAGATGAGATGATACAATTAGATAAGAGATAATAAAACTTTAATACATATTTTAATAAATTTTTAAATAAATTGAAGGAATACAATTTTAGTATGTCGAATATGCTTAGTATGAAAAACTTTTGATATTATAATATAAAAAAGAAGATGTTTTATTAATGGGGGGAATTTTAGTGAACGAGAAAATTAAAATAGTTTTAGCAGATGATAATAAGGATTTTTGTCAAGTACTTAAAGAATACTTATCTAATGAAAGTGATATAGAAATATTAGGTATCGCAAAAGATGGAATAGAAGCATTAGATTTAGTGAAAAGGACTCAACCAGATTTATTAGTATTAGATGTTATAATGCCACATTTAGATGGTTTAGGGGTTATAGAAAAATTAAATGCAATGGATATACCTAAAATGCCAAAAATAATAGTATTATCAGCAGTAGGTCAAGATAAAATAACACAAAGTGCTATTAACTTAGGAGCGGACTATTATATAGTTAAGCCATTTGACTTTGTTATATTCATAAACAGAATAAGAGAATTAGTTTTAAATACAACTGGTCATATGCAAATGAGACCAAGAATGCATGCAGATATACAAATGACAAGAAGTGATTTTGTAAAGAATGTAGGAAATATAGAAACAGAAATACCAAATATAATACATGAGATAGGTGTACCAGCTCATATAAAAGGATACTTATATTTAAGAGAAGCTATAAAAATGGTTATAGAAAATGTAGAATTATTAGGTGCTGTAACAAAAGAATTATATCCTAGTATAGCTAAGAAATTTAATACTACTCCAAGTAGAGTAGAAAGAGCTATAAGACATGCGATAGAAGTAGCATGGAGTAGAGGTAAGGTTGATACAATAAACCAATTATTCGGATACACGGTTCATAATACAAAAGGAAAACCTACAAATTCTGAATTTATAGCAATGATAGCAGATAAATTAAGATTAGAACATAGTATGGTAAAATAATTATATAATCAATACAAAAATAAGCCTTCTAAAATAAAGAAGGCTTATTTTGTGTTATAGTATTTGAAAATTGGTTATTTTATAGATAATAGTAAATTATAATTAAGGAGAAATATAATGAATATAAACCTACCTAAAAAAGTTGAATTTATAATTAATAAGATATATGAAAATGGTCATGAAGCTTTTATAGTAGGAGGATGTGTAAGAGATTCTATATTAGGAATTGAACCAAATGATTATGACATAACAACCGATGCTAAACCAAATCAAATAATTGAAATATTTAAAGAGTATAAGATAATCAACAATGGAATAAAACATGGTACAGTGGGTGTGATTATAGATAAAGATGTTTATGAAATAACAACATATAGAATTGAAAGTGAGTATGAAGATAATCGTAGACCTAGAGAAGTTAAATTTACATCTAGTATTGTAGAAGATTTAAAAAGAAGAGATTTTACAATGAACTCTATTGCCTACAATTATAAAAGAGGATTGATTGATAAGTTTAACGGAGTAAATGATATACATAAAAAAGTAATTAAGACAGTGGGTGATCCAGATGAAAGATTTAATGAAGATGGGCTTAGAATAATAAGAGCAATAAGATTTAGCAGTAAATTAGGATTTAATATAGAAAATAAAACTTTAAAAAGTATATATAAAAATTCAGATATAGTAAAAAAAATAAGTAAAGAGAGAATAACTGAAGAAGTTAATAAGATAATATTAAGTGAAAACCCTGGACAACTAATACTTTTATATAAAACAAATATTTTCCGGGAATTGGGAATTTATTGCAATTTAAATAGAAATGAATATAATAGGTTTGAAAAACAATTAGATATATTAACGAAATGTAGCAAAAATCTAGAAGAAAGATTACTAACGTTAGAATATTTAATAAGCAATAAAGAAATAATGGAGATAAGTAACAGAGAAAATGAAAATATTAAATACTATAAAGAAAATATTCAATCAAAAAATATAGTAAATAAATTGAAATATTCGAAATGTATAACTAATCACTGTAATCAATTAATTGAATATATGTTTATGGATGAAAATGATATAGATTTGATAACAATAAAGAGAATTTTAAATAAAATAGGTAGTGATAATTTAAAACAAGTATTTAATTTGAAAAAAATATATTATAAATACAACTATAAAAATAATATAAATAAAGAAGATTTAAAAATAAAATATCATTTATTAGATAATTATATTAATCAAATAATAGAATTACAAAAAAATAAAGAATGTTATAGTATAAAAGATTTAGATATAAACGGAAAAATTATAGAAGAATTAGGATATAAAGGAAAAGATGTAGGTAATAAATTAAATTACTTATTAGAAGAAGTTATAAAAAATCCGTATCTTAACAAAAGAGAAAATTTGATAAAATTACTATAAACTATATTATATATGTTCTAAAAGATAATCTATGTTAGCTAAATAAATAAAACTACAATAAAACAAATAACTTAAAAAATCACGATATAGTGAAAGCATAAAAATTTAATTATAATATACAAAATTTACTTAAAAATTCAAAATGAACTTTAAATATTTCTTTTATTGCTAAATAATGCTATAATGGAATGTGATTTTATAAATGATGTCGGAGGTTTAAAATATGAGAGTCGAAGCCCCTATTAAGGTAGACCGAAAAACAAAAAGGCTTGCGAATAGACTTACAGGTGGAGAGATAGCAGTAATAAATCATATAGATATTGATGAGGTTGCTGCAAACTCTTTAGTAGAAGGTAAAATAAAACTTGTAATGAACGCATCACCTTCTATAAGTGGAAGGTATCCGAATAAAGGTCCGGGAATATTAACTGAAAAAAATATACTGATAATTGATAATATAGGAGAAGAATTATTTCATGAATTATCAGAAGGTCAAATAATTGAAGTTATAGATGGGAAGATATATAGAGACGGTGAACTCATAGGACAAGGTGAAGTTTTAGGAAAAGAAGAAGTATCAGTTAAATTAAAAGAGGCCTATGAAAATTTAGCCGTAGAATTAGATAGATTTATAGATAATACTATAGAGTATGCTAAAAAAGAAAAAGGATTTATCTTAGGAGAAGTAGAAATACCTAAGGTTAGTACAGATTACGCAAATAAACATGTATTAATAGTTGTAAGAGGACAAGATTATAAACAAGATTTAAGTACTATATTATCTTATATTGAGGAAATGAAACCAATATTAGTTGGTGTTGACGGTGGTGCCGACGCGCTTTTAGAATTTGGATATACTCCAGATGTGATTGTTGGTGATATGGATAGTGTAAGTGATGAAGCATTAAAAAAGGCCGGAGAAATAATAGTGCATGCATATACTGATGGAAGAGCACCAGGGCTTAAGAGAGTACAAGACTTAGGTTTAGATGCTATAGTTTTCCCTGCGCCAGGAACTAGTGAAGATATAGCTATGCTTATAGCCTATGAATACAAGGCAGAACTTATAGTAGCGCTAGGAAGTCATTCAAATATGATTGATTTCTTAGAAAAAGGAAGAAAAGGAATGGCAAGTACTTTCTTAGTTAGATTAAAAATAGGTTCAAAGTTAATAGATGCGAAGGGTGTTAATTTATTATATAGAAGTAAATTAAAAATAAAATATATATGGGCATTAATAGCAACGGCATTATTCCCAGTATTAATACTTGCATCACTATCGCCGAGCGCTCAACAATTTATACACTTAATGCAAATAAAGCTTAAGTTATTACTACAGATGTAGATTTAGGAGGATTAAAATGCATATAAATATGAAATATTACATAGTTACTATAGGAGCTATATTTATAGCTTTAGGAATAGGTATACTAGTAGGATTTAACTTGAACTATGACCAAGAACTTAGTAAGCAACAAGCAAATGTTATAAATGACTTAGATAGTAAATTTGAAGATTTAAAAACTACGAATGATAATTTAGAAGAAAGTTTATCAAATTTAAGTTCAGATTATGATCAATCAATAGAATTTATAAATAAAAATTCAGATAAAATAATAGTAGATGGACTATTAGAAAAAAATATAGGAATAATATCTACTAATGAAAGTAATGATTATACTAAAGAAATAGAAGAAATTATAACAAAAGCTAGTGGAACATTATCATTTAACATAGTATTAACTGACAACATAGAGAATAAAACAAAGTTAGAACAAGCATCTACTAAATTAAAAATAGAGTTTAAAAGTGCGCAAGATGTAGTTAAATATGTAGCAGAATGTCTAAAAGATGAAGGTGGAGCAACTAAACTACAAACTCTTCAAAGTCTTGAATTAATAAAGATAAACTCTATTTCAAGTGATTATCTAAACTATGATTCTGTAGTTTTAACAGGTGGAAATGAAGTTAAAAATGGTAAGGACGAGTTTAGTAAAATTGACGAAGTTTTAGTAACTAAATTAAAAGAACAAAACAAAAATATTGTAGGAGTTCAAAAGAGTAATACTAAATTCTCATATATAGATTTATACTCTAAAAATAAAGTTACAACTATTGACAATATAGATGAAGGAATAGGACAAGTATCATTAGTAATATTATTAAATGAAAAGGGAATAACAGGCAACTTTGGAAGACTAGAAAGTGCAGACAGATTATTGCCATATAAAAAATAACTAGAGGAGAAAATATATGAATCCTTATATAAGTATAATAATACCAGCTTATAATGAAGCAAATAAAATAAAAGATACATTAGAAAATATTATAGAGATAAAAGAGATAAATGAAATTATTGTAGTAGATGATGGATCAAGTGATAATACTGTAGAAATTGCATCAAAGGTAAAAAATGATAAAATAAAAATATTAAAATTAGATAAAAATCGTGGTAAGGGATATGCATTAAATTATGGATTAAAAAGTGCTATGAAAAATGCGGATATTATAGGTTTTTTAGATGGCGACTTAGGCAGTTCATCTAGTGAAATACAAAAACTTATAACTCCAATACTAAATGATGAAGCTGACGTAACAATTGCTAAATTTCCTCCTGCAAAGAAAAAGGGTGGATTAGGGTTTGTAAAAGGATTAGCTAAAGAATCAGTTTTAGAGATGACAGGTGTAGAACTAGAGGCGACACTATCTGGGCAAAGAATATTCAAAAAAGAAGTATTAGAAAAATTTGATGAAATTCCATTTGGATATGGTGTAGAAGTAGGTATGACTATAGATATGTTAAAGCATGGATATAAAATAAAAGAAGTGCTAGTTAATATGACTCATAGTGAGACTGGAAGAAATTTAAAAGGATTTATTCATAGAGGGAAACAATACTACCATATAAAGAAAGTTTTAAAACAGAAAAGAAAAGAATGGAGGTAGTATGTAAGTGGAAAATTATATACTTTACACTATTTTACTTTTAACAGGATTACTTGGAACATATGCAATAATACCTTTATTTAAGAATTTATTAATAGAGAGTAATGTATTAAGGCCAAATTATAAAAAAGATATGATACCTGTGAGTATGGGTATAGTTTTTCTACCAATGATAATTATAAATGGTATAATATTAGCGTTCTTTACGCAAGATTATAAGAATTTATTATACCTATTTATGTTTATATTTGGTATCATATCTATGTTTTTTGCAGGTATTTTAGATGATATCATAGGAAATAGAGATGTAAGTGGATTAAAAGGACATTTTAAAAGTTTACTGAAAGGGAATCTTACAACTGGAGGATTTAAAGCTTTATTTGGAGGATTTGTTGGAGTTATTATATCTATTGCAGTATCTAAAAATATAGGTGATATAATTATAAATACATTAATAATTGCTTTATCAACTAATTTAATGAACTTATTAGATTTAAGACCGGGAAGAGCAATAAAGGTATATATATCAATATCTGTAGTCTTATTTTTAACTTTAACAGGATACATAAAATCTTTAATGCTTCTTATCGTTCCAAATGTACTTGCATATTTCAATTATGATTTAAAGGCAAAAGCTATGATGGGAGATACGGGTTCTAATGTGTTGGGTATATCAATTGGTATGCTTGTTGTCATGGGTTACTCAATAAAAGTTAGAATTGGATGGTTAGCATTGTTAGTATTCATACATATACTAACAGAAAAGTATTCATTAACAAAAATAATAGAAAAAAATAAATTTTTGAATTTTATAGATAAATTAGGAAGGTAAACTTATGATAAGTAAAAGAGTAGGAATAGTTGACTCTATAGTAGATCAAAGTGAAACTTTAGATGATATAAGGGTAAATATAAATGGAGATATACAAAGGGCTTATAATTATTCTAAAATGACTGGAAAAATAAATGTAGGAGATGAGGTAGTTTTAAATACTACTGCAGTCGAGCTTAGTCTAGGTACGGGTGGATATCACTTTGTAATAGCTAATTTAAATAATGCAGAATCAAATTTAACAGAGGGTGGACATATCATGAAGTTAAGATATACTCCTTTTCAAGTTAAAGTTGACTCAGTAGAAGAACAAGATAGTATCAACCATGATAAAATAGAAAACTTTAAGAGTTTAGATAATATGCCAGTTGTGGTAGGTACACTACATAGTATGTTAACTCCATTTGTAGCATCGTATAAGAAAAACAACTGTAATAAAAAATTGGCATATATAATGACTGACGGAGCAGCTCTTCCAATATATTTAAGTAAAAATGTAGATATGTTAAAAAGCAAAGGTTTAATTGATGATACTATTACTATAGGAAATGCATTTGGTGGAGATTATGAATGTATAAATATATATACAGCACTAATAACAGCCAAAGAAATTTTAAAGGCAGACTGTGTATTTATTAGTATGGGGCCAGGAATTGCTGGAACCGGAACTAAATATGGGTTTACAGGCATAGAACAGGGTCCAATATTAGATGCAATTAAAAAATTAGGTGGTAATCCTATAGCTATACCTAGAATTAGCTTTGCAGATAAAAGAGATAGACATGTAGGGATATCTCATCATAGTATTACTGTATTTAAAGATATTGTAAATGTTGATGTAAATATACCTATAACGAATTATGAAAATGAAAAGTTAAATGTAATAAAGTCACAAATAAAAGAAAATAAACTAGAAGATAAACATAATGCTGTATTTATAGATAATAAAAACACTAAAGCTGATTTAGATTGCTTCGGATTAAAAGTAAGAAGTATGGGTAGAAATTACGAACAAGATAAGGAATTTTTTGAAGCTGCTAGTACAGCTGCATATTACTTAATGGAGGTTTGTGATGATGTTAGAAGAAAAAACCATAAGTAGTGATAGAATATATACTGGAAAAGTAATTAGTTTAAAAGTAGATACTGTTGAGGTAGAAAATCAAGGGTATCAAAAAAGAGAAATAGTAGAACATTGTGGTGCCGTAGGTATAGTTGCCATAAATGATAATAATGAAGTTGTACTAATAAAACAGTTTAGGAAAGCTATAGAAAAAGTTATCTGGGAAATTCCAGCAGGCAAACTTGAAGTTGGAGAAAATCCTAAAGAATGTGCTATAAGAGAGCTTAAAGAAGAAACTGGATATGAGGCAGAAAATTTAAAATTAATACATAAATTTTTCACATCACCAGGTTTTTCTAATCAAAAGATATATATATATTTAGCTACTGGACTTACTGTTGCAGAGCATAGCTTTGATGATAAAAGTTTAGAAGTTTACAAAATAGATTTAGAAGATGCTTATAATATGGTTATAAAAAATGAAATTGAAGATGCAAAAACTTTAATAGGAATTTTATTAGCTAAAGAATTAATATAAAATGCATAACCGCCTCTTTTTGTACATACTATTTTGTAAGGTATAAGAGGGGGTTATAAATTTGAGAAGAACATATAGAAAAGGGAATTTTAAAGAACTAAACAAACAAATAATAGTTATTGGAGTTGTATTTATAACATTTATAGTACTTGGTACATATATAAATAAAATATGGCCAAGTTCTCAAAGTAATATAATGAACAATATTAATCCAACCATAGAATATTATAATTTAAGTACAGGAACAAAAGAGGCAGTAATATCTAATTTAAAATCAGATTTGCTATTTATGATATCCATAAGTATATTAACATTATTAATTGTAACTTTTCCTGCTATAGTCATAATATTTATGATAAAAGGTTTATCAATCGGCTATACTATAAATAGTGTTATAATAGCATTGAAATTTAAAGCTACAAAAATGATATTTATCATTTTACTTAAAAATTTAATCATTATACCGGGTGGAATTATACTATTATTAATTTCATTTAATTATTTAAAAGAGGCAATATATGAGTTGAAAAAAGGAAAAAAAGAGAATATATTATTTTTAGGAAAAAGATATTTATTAAATGCCTTAATTGTCCTAGCTATAACAGTTGGTTTGCAATCAATACTAAATACTATAAGTATAGGTATTATTAAGTTCCTAGTCAGATAAAGGAGTTTACCATGGAAGTTGTAAAGGAATATATAAGTTATTTAAAAGATAAGAAGAAGTTGTCAGAAAATACTGTATCATCTTATTTTATAGATATTAAAAAGTATATAGAATACTTAGAGCAAAATGAAATAAAAATAAGTGGTGTAGTAGAAAATGATATTATAGGCTACTTGATAAAATTAGAAAAAGATAATATATCGGTAGCCACAGTATCTAGAATGATATCTTCAATAAAGTCTTTTCATGATTACTTATTTTCAAACCATATAAGCAAAAATAATCCAGCAAAAAGTATAAAAAAACCTAAAGTAGAAAAGAATGATTTAGAGATATTAACAGAAGTAGAAATAGAGGCTCTGTTAGATTTCCCAAAATTAATAACACCTAAGCAAATAAGAGATAAAGCGATATTCGAAGTACTATATGGCACGGGAATTAAAGTTTCGGAACTCGCTGAAATGGACATAGATAGTGTAGAGTTAGAGATGGATTATATATGTTGTAATACTAATAAAAACCAAAGAATTATACCACTCTCAGATATAACTAGATTCTATTTAGAGAAATATATAAAAGAATCAAGACCTAAGCTAGCAAATGAAGGCGAGAGTTCACTTTTTGTAAGTTCTCTAGGGCAAAGGTTTACTAGACAAGGTTTATGGAAACTTATAAAAAAACATGCTAGCTTAGCTAACATAAATAAAAATATAAACCCAAGTATGCTTAGACATTCATTTGCAATTCATTTACTAAATGAAGGGGCAAATATTGCAGTAGTTAGTAAAATATTAGGAAATGCTAATTTATCTAGCTTACAATCATACTTAAATCATATAAATAAAAACATGAGAAGAGAAATAAAAGAAAAGCATCCTAGAAAATAAACAATAAAAGGAGCACAAACTATGAGCAGAGTAATATGGGTTATAATAGACAGTGTTGGAATAGGAGAATTACCTGATTCTAAAAAATTTGGAGATGAAGGTGTAAATACTTTAGGAAATATAGTTAAATCACATAATGATATAAAAATACCAAATCTAATAAAATTAGGAATGGGAAATATAGATGAAGTTGATTTTATAGAAAATATAAACAATCCAACAGGTGCTTTTGGTAAATGCTTAGAAGTATCTCAAGGAAAAGATACTACTACAGGTCACTGGGAAATGACAGGAGTATTAGTTGAAACACCATTTAAAACTTTTGAAAATGGATTCCCTAAAGAGATAATAGATGAATTTGAAAAGAAAACAGGTAGAAAAGTGGTTGGAAATAAACCGTCTTCAGGAACAACTATATTAGATGAATATGGAGAACACCAAATGAAAACTGGAGATGTAATAGTTTATACATCTGCAGATAGTGTATTCCAAATAGCTGCACATGAAGAAATAATACCTTTAGATGAGTTATATAAAATGTGTCAAATAGCCAGAGAAATTATGATGGGAGATAATGCAGTTGCTAGAATAATAGCAAGACCTTATGTAGGAGAAAAAGTAGGGGCATTTTCAAGAACATCTAATAGAAGAGATTACTCATTAAATCCATTTGAGCTTACAGTACTTGATAATATAAAAGATGCTGGATTAGATGTAATAGGAGTAGGAAAAATAGAAGACATATTTAATGGACAAGGTATAACGGAAGCAATACATACTAAAGATAATATGGATGGTGTGGATGAAACTATAAACTATATTAAAAGAGATAACAATGGATTAATATTTACTAATTTAGTTGATTTTGACTCGAAATATGGTCATAGAAGAGACACTAAGGGGTATAAAGAGGCATTAGAAGAATTCGATGCTAGAATACCTCATATAATAGAGGCTATGAACGATGATGATATACTAATAATAAATGCAGATCATGGTAATGATCCAACATATAAAGGAACAGACCATACAAGAGAATATATACCTTTATTAGTTTATGGGAAAAATGTTAAAGAAGGATTAAATCTAGGAATAAGAAGTAGCTTTGCAGATATAGGTTCGACTGTTGCAGATATATTAAATGTAGATGCACCTAAAAATGGACAAAGTTTCAAAAAAGACATTATGAAATAATTTAGGAGGAAAACTAATGAATAATATGTTTGATAAGATACAAGAAAGTGCAGATTTTATAAAAATTAAAAGTAATATATCGCCTAAAGTGGGATTAATATTAGGATCAGGGCTTGGAGTACTAGCAGATGAAATACAAAATGCTGTTAAAATAAAATACAATGATATACCGAATTTTCCTGTATCAACAGTTGAAGGTCATGCGGGTCAACTTGTAATAGGAAATCTTGAAGGAAAACAAGTTGTAGCAATGCAAGGTAGATTCCACTACTATGAAGGTTATTCTCAGCAAGAAATAACATTCCCAGTTAGAGTTATGAAAGCGTTAGGTGTAGACACTATTGTGGTAACTAATGCTGCTGGAGGAGCTAATACAAACTTTAAACCAGGAGATTTAATGGTAATAAAGGATCATATAAATTTTAGTGGAAATAATCCACTAATTGGAAAAAATGATGAAAGATTTGGGCCAAGATTCCCAGATATGTCTACTGCATATAAGCCAAAATATGTAGAAGTAGTAAAAGAATGTGCAAAAGAATTAAACATGAATATACAAGAAGGAGTTTATGCATTTTTTAGTGGACCAACATATGAGACGCCAGCTGAAGTAAGAATGGCACAAATATTAGGTGCAGATGCAGTTGGAATGTCTACAGCTCCTGAAGTTATAGTAGCGTCTCATTCAAATATGGATGTAATAGGAATATCTTGTATAACTAATATGGCAGCAGGAATATTAGACCAACCTCTTGATCATGAGGAAGTAATAGAAACTACTCAAAAAGTAAAAGCTGAATTCTTAAGTTTAGTAAAGGCTGTAGTTAATAAGATATAATTTAAAATAACTTTTGAAATATAAGCTTAATATTAATTTATAAATTAATATTAAGCTTATTAAAATTTAGAGATAGTAAATAATATATAAGACTAATAATTAAGAACTTATGAAGGAGAATTAAAATGAGAATCTATGATATAATCAGAAAAAAAAGAGATAATCATGAGTTAAGTAAAGCAGAAATTGATTTTTTTGTTGATAAATATTCAAAGGGTGAAATACCAGACTATCAAGCTTCAGCATTATTAATGGCTATATATTTAAACAAAATGAATAAGCAAGAAACTGTATATCTTACTGAAGCAATGATGAATTCAGGAGATGTAATAGACTTATCAGATATAGATGGAATAAAAGTAGATAAGCATAGTACAGGAGGAGTAGGTGATAAGACTACTATAGCATTAGCTCCACTTGTAGCAGCTTGTGGGGCACCTGTAGCTAAAATGTCAGGTAGAGGACTAGGGCACACAGGAGGCACATTAGATAAGCTAGAAGCTATACCAGGATTTTCTATAGATATAAAAGCTGAAAAATTTATAGATTCTGTAAATAAACATAAAATAGCAGTATGTGGACAAACAGCATCAATAGCAGTAGCAGATAAAAAAATGTATGCATTAAGAGATGTAACAGCTACAGTTGATAATATTTCTCTTATAGCTTCAAGTATAATGTGTAAAAAATTAGCTTCTGGAGCTAATGCAATATTACTTGATGTTAAAACTGGTGATGGTGCATTTATGAAAACTTTAGATGATTCTTTTGAGCTGGCAAAAGCTATGGTTGATATAGGATGTGGGATGGACAGAGAAACTATAGGTATAATAACTGATATGGATGAACCACTAGGATTTGCAATAGGAAATTCATTAGAAGTTATAGAAGCAATAGAAACATTAAAAGGAAATGGTCCTAAAGACTTTGTTATGTTATGTGAGACCTTAGGTGCGTATATGCTAGTGTTAGCTAAAGCTGCAAGTAATTTTGATGAAGGTGTACAAAAAATAAGAGAAGCAATAACATCAGGTGCAGCACTTGATAAATTAAGAGTATTTATAGAAAATCAAGGTGGAGATAACAGGATAGTTGATGACTATTCATTATTACCAACCGCATCAAAGATAATAGAAATAAAGTCACCTAAAAGTGGATTTATAAGTAAGATAGAAGCGGAAGAAGTTGGAGTTTCAGCTATGATATTAGGTGCTGGAAGAGAAACTAAAGAAGATGAACTAGATTTATCAGCTGGAATAGTTCTAGAAAAAAAAGTTGGAGAATATGTAGCAGAAGGTGATATATTAGCCTATATGCATTTAAATAAGGAAGAAAAATTGCAACAAGCTAAGGAAAGATTTATAGGTGCTTACAAAATTGTTGAAGAAAAAGTAGCTTCTAAAAAGTTAGTATACGGTGTTGTAACTAAGAATGAAGTGAAAAAATTCTAAAAAAGTGATTATAAAGAGTCTAACGTGTAAACAATAACGTTAGACTTTTTTTTAGGTAATTTGAGTCATATGTGGGTAAACCACTTAGTGATAGGAGTAAAGTAAAGCTTTATATTTTAAAGTAAAAAAATAATAAATGCAGTTTATAAGTTATTAAAAAATAATAAAAATGACATTTATGTTCCTAAATTAAAATTATTCGACAATTTCATTGAAAATTTTCATTCTTAGATTTATAATATAAAGGATATAAATATATATGAGGAGTAGATAACCCTATGAATTTGAAGCAAAATAAATGGAAGGTAATAGCATTAACTTCTATTATATTAATAGGTTTTATAGGCATTTTTATATTTACACAAATAGGTCCATATAATAAAAATAATAAAAAAGATATAATAGTTGATGTTCCTTCGGGATCAACAGTTAGCAAAATATCAGACATATTATATGAAAATAATTTAATAAAGAATAAAACTTTATTTAAAGTAGTATCGAAAGTAAGTAAGAAAGCACCTAATATTAAGGCGGGTAAGTATTTAATTAATCAAACGTATTCAAATAATGATATAATAAATCTTTTAGCTTCAGGTAAGATATACCAAGATGGAATTAAAATAACTATTAAAGAAGGGTCTACATCTCAAGAAATAATAGATACTTTAGTATCTAAAAAACTTGGAAATAAAGAAAATTACGAGGAGCTAATACAAAATCCTAAAAAATTTTATGATAAGTTTTCATATTTAAAAGAAGATGATATAACATCTTTAGAAGGATTCTTATATCCAGAAACTTATTATTTTGATGAAGATGCTTCGGAAAAAGAAATAGTAAGTAAAATGCTATCAGAATTTAATAGGATTTATAGTGATAAATTAAAAGAGAAACAAAAAGAATTAAACATGACTATTCAGCAGGTTGTAAATCTAGCTTCAATTGTAGAAAAGGAAGCTGTTTTAGATGAAGATAGACCGACAATAGCAAGTGTATTTTATAACAGATTAGAAATTGATATGCCATTACAATCTGATGCTACAATACAATATATTTTTAAAGAACGAAAAAAAATAGTAACATATAATGATTTAAAAATAGATTCTCCATACAATAGTTATAGAAACAAAGGATTACCACCAACACCGATTTCAAATCCAGGAGTAAAGTCTATAGAGGGTACATTATATCCTGATGATACAAAGTATTTATATTTTGTAGCGAAGATAAATGGAGGTAATAATTACAGCGTAGAATATGAAGATCATCTTAAATATGTAAAAGAATACAAAGATGAAAGAGCAAAGTTAAATCAAACTAATACGAAAGAAAAATAAATTGAAAGTTATTTTAAGGAAAGAGTTAAAAATATGGATTATGCTTTAAAATATTAAGGTGTAATCCTGTATTAATTTTTTTTGCCACTTAAGGAGTGAGTTTAATGAGTAATATAGTAAATGAATTAGTACAAGATTATATAAGAAATACATTAAAAGAGAAAGAAGGGCTTCTAAAGGAATTAGAAGATTATGCAGCAGAGCATAAAGTTCCAATAGTGCATAAAGAAGTTTCAGAGTTTTTAAAAGTATTGCTTAAGGTTCAAAAACCTAAAAGAGTATTAGAAGTTGGATGTGCGATAGGATACTCTTCAATATTATTTGCATCTACAATAGGAGATGACGCAGAAATAATAACGGTAGAAAGAAATGAAAAAATGATAGAAAAAGCTAAAGAAAACATAAAATTAGCAGGATTTGAAAAAAATATAACTATACTAGAAGGCGATGCAGAAGAAAAACTCAAAGAAGTTGAAGGCGAATTTGATATGATTTTTATAGATGCGGCTAAAGGTCAATATCAATTATTCTATGATTTAGTTATAGATAAGTTAAAAGTAGATGGTCTTTTAATCTCTGATAATATCTTATATCAAGGTATGGTAGCACATGATGATTTTGTTGTAAGAAGAAAGATAACAATAGTAAAAAGAATGAGAAATTACTTAGATTATATATGCAACTGTAACTATTTAAATACGTCTCTTATACCAATTGCAGATGGTGTAGCACTTAGCTACAAGCAAAGTGAAAGAGGGGATATAAATGCATAATGTAGAACTTTTAGCACCGGCTAGAGATTTAGAAGAATTAAAAGTAAATATAAATAACGGAGCAAATGCCGTTTATGTAGGTGGAGAAGTGTTTGGGATAAAATCTCAAAATAAGGACTTTTCTAATGCAGAAATGAGAGAAGGTATAGAATTTGCACATGAGAGAGAACGTAAAGTATATGTAGTGGTTAATATAATTCCTCATAATGAAGATTTTGTTGCAGTAGAAACTTATTTAAAGCAACTAGAAGAAATTGGAGTAGATGCAGTTATAATATCAGACCCAGGTATGCTTACTATAGTTAAAAACACTATACCTAATATGGAAATTCATTTAAGTGACCAAGCAAATACTACTAATTATGTTACAGCTAAATTTTGGCATAAACAAGGAATAAAAAGAGTAGTAGTGTCAAGAGAATTATCATGTGAAGAAATAGGACAGATAAGAGCGAATACCCCTTTAGACATGGATATAGAAGCATTTATACATGGAGTTATGACTATATCATATTCAGGAAGAAGTTTAATTAGTAATTATATAACAGGCCAAAATAGTGATAAAGAAATAAATAAAAGAAGTTATAAATTAGTAGAAGAAAAAAGACCAGGAGAATATTTCCCAGTTTACGAAGATGAAAGAGGAACATTTTTATTCAATTCACAAGATTTGTGCATGATAGAGTATATACCACAATTATTTAAAGCTGGTATAACAAGTTTTAAGATTGAAGGAAGAATGAAAGACTCTAAATATATAGGACAAGTTGTTAAGGCGTATAGAATGGCGATAGATGAATTCTATAAAAATCCACAGGAGTGGCAATTTAATAGCATAGGGCTAGGCGAATTAAGAAAAATAAGTAATAGACAATTTACATCTGGGTTCTATTTAGATAATCCAAGTGATGAAAAATAAAAATAAGAATCTGAATTAGTAAGGAGAGTATTACAACATGAAAAATCAAAAAAGACCGCTAATAATAGGTATAACAGGAGGAACTGGTTCGGGAAAGAGCACAGTTTGTAAAGCAATAATAGAAAATATACCGGAAGAAAAAATAGCAACTTTAGAACAAGATGCTTATTACAAAGATCAAACTCACTTAACAATGGAAGAAAGATTAAAGACTAATTACGATCATCCTCTTTCTTTTGATAATAAACTTCTTATAAAACATATAGAAGACTTATCTAAAGGTGAATCTATAGAAAAACCTATATATGATTATGAACTTCATACAAGAAAGAGAAATGAAACAGTTAACATTGCGGCTAAAGATATAATAATAGTTGAAGGTATAATGATACTAGAAGATGAAGATTTAAGAGATAAACTAGATATAAAAATATATGTAGATACAGAAGATGATATAAGAATTCTTAGAAGAATACAAAGAGATATAAGAGAAAGAGGAAGAACTGTAGACTCTGTTATAGAGCAATATTTATCTACAGTAAAACCTGCTCATGACCAATTTATAGAGCCATACAAGAAGTATGCAGACATAATAATGCCTGAAGGTGGTCAAAATGAAGTAGCAATAGATATAGTTATAAGTAAAATAAGAACACAATTAGATTAAATTACAAAAATTTGATATGAAGAATTTGTGAATTTAGTATTAACCCCTTAGAAATTGTCAAAAATGACAAGTATCTAAGGGGTGATTTTATGTCAAGAAAAAAAGGTGATTTGCCTAAACAGATTGAAAGACGAATGTGGGTGATGTTTTTCTTTTCTATAATAATATATTCAATTTTAATTTATAGACTATCAAATATACAAATGTTAGAAGCTGATAAATATAAAGAAAGAGCTGCTAGACAAAGTATTCAGAAAGTTGATTTAAATAGTGGAAGAGGAATTATATATGATAGAAATGGAAAGCTTTTAACAGATAATGTAAAAGAAGAAGTAATGATAGTTGAAAAAGAAAAATTTATAAATGATTCAGAGGTTAGAAAACTAGTAGAAGAATGTAGCCAAATGAAAATAGAAGATATATATTTAAGTATAGAAAAGCAACTAAAATCACAAGTATTTCAAATTAAAGTAAAAGATTTAAGTGATGGTATGAAACAAAAATTATTAGAAAAAAATATTATAGTAGAAGAACGAACACTAAGATATTCATCAGACGAGTTATTATCGCATACTATAGGTTATATTGAACGTTCAGATAAAGTTGGAAAATCAGGAATAGAAAAAGCTATGAATAATATACTAAAAAATTCTAATGAAAAATATGTATCAGCATTTAAAGCAGGGGCATCGGGAAATACTGAAAATATAAGTATATTAAAAGGAAGTATAAAGACCGTGAATGAAGTGGAAGATGCAAGACATATAAAATTAACTATAGATAAAAATATCCAAAAAAAAGTAGAGCAAATAGTAGACAAAGAAGAAAATCCAACATCAGTAGTTATATCTAATGTAGATACAGGGGAAATATTATGCATGAGTTCAAGACCAAATTTTGACCCAAATAATATAGCTAAATATATACAAAGTAAAAAAGGCGAACTTGTAAATAGAACTGCACAAAGTATATATCCTCCAGGATCTGTATTTAAAATAGTCGTATTATATGCAGCCTTAGAACAAGGAGTAATAGATGAAAATTATACCTACAATTGTACAGGAAAAACCAAAGTAGGTAGCAATGGAGAAATCTTAAACTGCCATAAAAAAGAAGGACATGGAATAGAAAACTTACAACAAGCATTTTCTAATTCTTGTAATACAGCATTTTTTGATATAGCTAATAAAGTGGGAGAAGATAAAATAATAGAATATGCAAAAAAACTTCATTTAGATGAACCTGTTGATATAGGTATAGATGAAGAAAAATATAGAGAAATACCTACAGAAATACCTATACGTAATTTAGCTATAGGTCAAGGCAGTATTGGATTTACACCACTACAAATAAATCAAATGACTCAAATAGTTGCAAATAATGGAACATATAAGCCACTATATTTATATGATAGTATAGTTAATAATGATAAAAATATAGTGAAAAGCTTTAGGTCTTCTAAATCTGAGGAAATGATATCTCCATACACTATAACTATAGTAAAAGAAATGATGAAGGGTGTGTCTAAGGACGGAACAGGAAAAGATTTAAAAGATTTAAAAGGTGGATGTGGAGTGAAAACAGGAACGGCACAAAGTACTTCTAATGGAACTAAAGTAGACCATGGATGGATAACTGGATTTTATCCTGAAGAAAGGCCTAAATATGCTATAACAGTATTAGTAGAAGGAACACAGCAAAATAGCAAATCAGCATTACCTATATTTAAAAAAATATGCCAAAATATAAGTGAATAAATAAAAATAAATATCTAGAAGACAAGCAAGTTAACAGTCCGATGTTCATATAATTTAAAATGAAACATCAGAAAGAGGGGGTGGACTGTTGACTATTCTCAAATCATTTGAAAAACCATTAACCCCTGAAGAAGAAGTTACGTATCTAATAAAATTTAAAGATGACAAAGATGAAAATGCAAAAGAAGTTTTAATTGAAAGAAACATGAGATTAGTAGCACATATTGCTAAGAAGTATAATAACTCTAGTGAAGATCAAGATGATCTTATATCCATTGGTACAATAGGATTAATTAAAGCTATAGAAACCTATAACGTAGAGAAAGGTACGAGATTAGCAACATATGCATCAAAATGTATAGAAAACGAGATATTGATGCATATAAGAACCAACAAGAAAAATAAAGTTCAAGTATCTCTTCAAGACCCAATTGGAATGGATAAAGAGGGAAATGAAATTAGTTTAATTGATGTATTAGGTACAGATATTGATTATATACTAGATCAAGTAGAACTAAAAGTTCAAATTGGAAAACTATATGAACAATTGGATAAAATATTGACGACAAGAGAAAAAGAAATAGTACTTCTACGATATGGATTAACTACTTGTGGATATAAAACACAAAGAGAAATAGCACAAAAATTTGATATATCTAGATCTTATGTATCGAGAATTGAAAAAAGAGCTCTTAAAAAACTTAGGAAAGAATTGAAATCAGAAAAAAGCCTTATATAGGCTTTTTTTTTATAAATATTAATATACATATATATTTATAAAACGACGTGGTTAGTGATGTGAATTTTAATGTTTAATATTACTTTAAAAAAAATATATTTAATATCACATTTAATAACAAAATCTATTAATTTATAGCAAATAATTTTACTTGAAACTATTCAAAAACTGACAAAAATATTGAAAAGAGTATGCTAATATAGAATATATAGTAAAAAAAAATAGTATTATAAATCTATACAAAAATATATATCTTAAATAAGAATAAAAATAATAATTTTAGATTATAAGGGAATAAAATAGAAAAGGATGGTGACTGCAGTGATAGACTTATATAAATATATAGAAATTTTAGAATTCTTAAATTTAGCTATTATTATTTCGGTACCTTTTATTGCTTTTATGCTATATAAAATATATAAAAATGGACTTTTTTTATATTTATTGTCTATATATAGTATAGAAATATTATTCTTTATAAATAAAAATAGAATAAATATTTTATATTGGTTATTAATTGCTACAATAATAAAAATGATCTCAGTGACAATACTTAGGAATAAACTTGAAATTAAAAATAATTCATTTGTTTTATTAATAGGGGTAGGCATATTAGGAATGGTTAATTTAATAAGTAGGTATGAGAATAGTTTATTTTTTTATATAATATTAAATTTGATAATAATAAAATTATCAATTATCAATTATATGAAAAAAATTGGGATACAGCTAAAAAAAGATAAACATAAATTGAATATAAACAAAAAACACATATCATCATCGATAAAACAAATAAATCTAGAATGTGATTTACAAAATCAATATAAAAATGAAATGCTAGATTTAAATATTAAAATCAATAAATCAATAGAAAAATCAGACAATCCTATATTCATCTTAAATACCAAGAAAGAATACATTTGCAGTAATCAAGCATTTAAAGATTTTATAAAATTAGACAAAGTAAATGAATATGAAATTGATATATTTTCATATTTAAATTGGAAATTTGCTGATAGTAATGAAATTATAAAAAGAATAAAAGATATAAATATAAACTCTAGTAAGGCGGTTAAATCTTATGATGGTAAAGTATATAAATTTATATGTACAAAAGATACAATTGATGGTAAAAGCATCCTAATATGTATTTTAAATGATATAACAGAAAGCACATTAATAAAAAGTAAATTAAAAGAAAGTGAAGAAAGATATAAAAATTTAATGGATATATTAAATGATGGTGTAATGATTCATAATATGAACACTATCAACTATATAAATAATAAAGCCATACAGCTATTTAATCTAGAGGAATATACAAAAGAAATAGTTTTAATAGATGATGTAATAGAAAATATAAGCAAAAAATTTAGAAAAACGTTAATAAAAAATATGAATTTAGTTCAATTAGGAAAGAAAGACAAAGCTACAACTAAGATAGAAACTAAAGAAGGAAAAACTGTAGAATTTATAACAACAAGTATAGATTTAAACAATGCTAATATGTTACTTAGTATAGCAGTAGATATAAGTACATTAGAAAATGCTCTTACGGATATAGAACAAAGCGAGAAAATGTACAAGCTATTGTTACAAACTTTACCAGAAGGGATAATAATAATAGATAAAAAAACTAACAATTATATTTATAGAAATAAGGCTATAATAAAAATACTAAAAAATATAGGTGTAGAAAATCTAAATAATATAATAAAGAAATATTTAAATAAATATCAATATGGAAGATTTAAAAAGTTTACTATTGATGAAGGAGGGATAGGAGATATAGATGTAGCTATAATAGATAGAGCTGAAGAAAATGCCTTTGTAGTAGTTGTAAGAACTTTAGATGATAAGTATAAAGCTAAAAAAATGAAAGAAACTTTAGCTGAAATAAGTGATAAATATAGATTTAAAACTGAATTTTTAGCTAATTTAGCTAATGATATAAAGAAGCCAATAAATACTATATTTGAAACGAATAAAATACTTTATATAAATAAAGATAAGTATGATTCGCAACATATAGATAACTATACTAGATTGGTTAAGCAAAACTGCTATAGGCTAATGAGGTTATTAGATAATATTCAGGAAATAGGAAATTTAGAAAATGGAACATATACAATGAATATCAAAAAATATGACATAGTAAGGCTAATAAAAGACTTAGTTGAAAAGTCTAAAGTATATACAGATGAAAAAGGATTAATTATTAGGTTTGAATCTAATATACATAAAAAGATATTTGCTGTAGATAAGGATAAAATAGAAAAAATCATATTGAATCTTTTATCAAATTCAATAAAGTTCACTGAAAAAGGAGGAAGTATAACTATTTCAGTCGTTAGTGAAAATGAAGAATTATACGTTTGTGTGAAAGATACAGGAATAGGTATACCAGAAGATAAGATAGGTCTTATATTTGAGAGTTTCGAACAAGTTGATAGGACATTATCTAGGGGAGCAGAAGGAAGTGGAATAGGATTATCTTTAGTGAAAAAACTTATAGATGCACATAATGCTAAAATAATTGTAAAAAGCGAAGTAGATAAAGGAAGTGAATTTACGGTTATATTAAAGGATAATCTAGACCAAAAACAGTTAATTAACGAAGTAGATAGTGGATATGATTTTAGTGATAATGAAAAAATAGACATAGAATTTTCAGACATATATTTCGATTGTAGTTATTAAAGTATGATTTATAAAGGGAGTAGGGGTATGTATACATATATAAATGCATTCAGTGTATCGATTTTTCTTATGAGTTTATATACACTATACGCAAGTTGGAGTATAAACAAAATAAAAAGAAATGCTATTTTATTAGGAATGTTAGTCACGATTATAAGTTCAAAAATTTTATGTCTACTAATGAATGAAAAGGTTATAAATTTAAATTATACCTATGAAATAATTATAATACTATTAATCATTCAGATAAGTATAAAAGGAAATCAAAGCAAAATCTCTAGAATATTAATTACTATAAATTATATATTAGGGTCTATATCTTTGGCGATGACTATAAGTACTAGTCTTAATGTATATACTACAATAATAACTGGGTATATGCTAATGACCACTTTGTATTTGAATTTTATAATAATGGATGAAAAAAAAATAAATAAGAAGGATATTATAGTAATAAATTTAATATATTTTTACTTATTTATATCATTATTAATAAATAAAAATGAAAGCATTATAACTATAAATAATATTTTAGACGGAATATCTTCTATATATATATTTTTGAAAATATTTAAGGAAAATATTATAGATACAAGTAATAGAAAAGAAAAAATAAAAAATAAATTAAGCATAAGCAATACAACAATAAATATTCATAATGAAAAATTAAAAATCAATAAAAATATAACTAGTACAATAAACGAAAGCTTAGATAAAAAGCAAAGTTTACTACAAATTATAGAAGCAGAGTATAATAGATGTACATTTATTATAGATAGAGAAGGACATATATTAAACGAAGATAATAGTTTTTCTAAAATGTGGAAAAATTATTCGGAATATAAGTATAAAATAAATTTAAATACTTTCTTAGATGATAGTATAAAAAATGCAAATTATTTTTTAGAGAGTATAAATAAAGTAAATCAAGAAGGTATAGAAGTGCATGCAGAATTAAGAGGGAAGAATGATGAATTTTTTGAATGTACTTATGCACCTTTTATAATAAATAATAAAAATATAGGTGTTATCTGCTCAATGGTGGATATTACATATAAAAAAAATAGCGAAATAAAAATCAAAGAAAATAATACCAAATATAGAAAAATAGTAGATAATATACCATACTCTATATTGATAACAGATGAAAATAATATATTGTACAATAATGATAAAAATAATGAAATAGATTTTTATAATGAAGATGTAAAAAATATTATAATAGACACATCTACAAGTGGAGAATTATATTATACCTGTGAAAATGAAAATGAAGTATGCTTAAACATTGATAGAGTAAGTTTTGATGATGGAGAAAGTGAAAAAGATTTAGTAGTTATAAGGGATATAACTAATCATAAAAAAATACTGAAAGATGTAGAGTATAGTAAAGAAAAATATGAATCTTTAGTAAATGTAATACCAGAGGGAATATATATATCTAATTATGAAAATAAACTGATAACCTATTCTAATCAAATATTTTCAGAGTTGATAGGCATGACTACTTTAGAGGAAATTAAATCTAATTATATAGATGAAAATATGGTTGTAACATTAGGGAAAAATAATGATAATGTTAAGTTTACAAGAAAAGTTATAACAAATAAACATGGCCAAGAAATTAATATTGAGTGTGGTGCAATGTTGATAGAGGTAAATAAAAGACTTAAAATAGTTGGTATTATAAGAGATATAACAGAACAAGTAAAGGGAGAAAAAATAGAAAGAGAAATTGAAATAAAGAAAAAAGAAAATAAAATAAAGACAGAGTTTTTTGTGAATATATCGCACGAATTAAAGACACCATTAAATGTTATATCATCATCAAATCAATTGTTAGAAGTAATGAATAAGGATTACATAAAGAAAAATCCAAGTAGTGAAATTTCTAAAGCTGTGAAGATAGTCAATAAACACTCATATATGTTAATGGGATTAATTAATAATATAATGGATTTAGCTAAGTTAGAATCTCAATTTCATGAATCTAAGATGGATTACTATAATATAATTAGTGTTGTAGAAGATGTATGTGAACAATTTAATAAATATATAAAGGTAAATAACATAGAGATTTTATTTGATACAGATGAAGAGGAACGAATAGCTAATGTAGATCCAGATGATATTGAAAAAATAGTTTTAACATTATTATCTGTGGTTATAAAATATTCGTATCCAGATAGCGTTATATCCGTTGATTTAAGTAGTGACAAAAATAAAACTGTGATAACTATTAAAAATCAGGGTGGATATGATTATAATAGATATATAAATGATCAGGGAAGAAGAAGTTTAGATATTGGTGTAACTGTAGCTAAGTCAATGATAGAATTATATAAAGGGAACATCGATATAAAGACAGGATCTAAGAATGATATTGAAATAAATGTAGAAATAGAAATTAATGAAGAAATAGATAATTATAAAAAGAGAGTAAAATTAAATGGAGATGACTTTATCTACACAGAATACTTGAGAATGTGTAATTATTAATAATTTATGGTATAAATTAACAAATAAATGAGAATAAAAACAGATAGGAGTAGATATGAAAATAAATTCAACAACTAAAATAATAGGTCTTTTAGGACATCCAGTTAAACATAGTTTTTCACCAAATATACATAATTATTTGTTTGAAAAATATAGTCAAAATAATATTTATTGCTGTTTCGATGTAGAGGAAGAAAAATTAAAGGAATGTATAGATGGTATAAAAGCATTAGGTATAGACGGTTGTAATGTCACTATACCCCATAAGGTTAATATAATGATGTATCTAGATAATATTGATAACAGCGCAAGATTAATAGGAGCTGTAAATACTATAAAAAATGAAAATGGAATTTTAAGTGGATATAATACTGATGGGTTAGGATTTGTGAAATCCATTTTAAGAAAAGGGTATGACTTAAAGAATAAAAAAATAATGATAATAGGGTCAGGAGGAGCATGTAGAAGTATAGCTGTAGAACTAGCTTCAAGAGATGCTTCATCAATAGAAATTAGAAATAGAAGTATAAATAAAGCTAATGAAATTGTTGATATAATAAAAAATAATTTTAAGACAAGTACTTTATGCTCAACTAAACCTATAGAAGAGGAAGATTTAAATAATATAGATATATTAATAAATACAACACCTATAGGTATGGAAAATGAATTATGTCCTATTAATGAAAAAATTATTCCAAGTAAAAACATGTTAGTATGTGATGTAGTTTATAAACCTCATAACACTGCTTTTATAAAATGGGCTAAAAATAATGGATTAGAGGTTATATATGGAATAGATATGCTTATAAATCAAGCATTAAATGCATTTCATATATGGACAGGAATTAAACCAAGCAAAGATGATGAAGAATACATAAAAGATCTTTATAAGAAAACTATTGAAAAATAAAATTTGTTTCACTTATATCGTCCACGCGGTAGTTTGAAACTACTTAATAGAGGAGAAAAAATTGAAATTAAAAAGAGATGGATTTGCATCTATTGAATGCATAATTAGTATGTCTATAATATGCATGGGTATATATATTATCTCAACTTCTTTATATAATAGTTACGATTTTATAAACTATAATAAAGAACAATTTGAAATGTTAAATATAGCCAAGACAAAAATAGAAGAAACTAAATACAACATTAAAAGCAATAAATTATTAATAGTAGAAAATAGTTATAATGTAGAAGATAAGAGTGGTTATACAATAAATACAATTATAGAAAAAGATAGATATTATTATCAGTGTTATAAAGTAGATGTAAATGTATCAAATAGTAAAAATAATATAAAACTTAAAAGTTATGTATTACAACAATAGAGGGTCTATACTGGTAACCACATTGATAGTATTTTCTATTATAGTAACAATTTCAATGACTTGTATAGGATTACATTATAGCAATTCTAATATTTTTAACTTAGAATATAAAGAAGCTAATATAAAGGAAGCTGGTTATGGTACTATTGATATAGTACATAGCAATATACTAAAAGAAGTTGAATTTATATTACAAAATACCTCTAATAAAGATGAATTTAACAATTATTTCTTAGGAAATAACTTTTTAAGTAACATAAAGGATATATCAAAAAGTGAACTGAATGGAACTTTAGTGAGTATACCGAAAAAAATAGAAGTGGACAATATAAATGGGTTTTTAAAATTTGACATTGTAAGTATGGTCAAAGATGATGTTTATATCAAAAAATTTCAAGCTAGTGTGAAAATAAAAAATCCTTTTTTTACTCAAATAGTCAGTGAGAAAAATGAAGGTGTAAAAGAAGATGATAAAGAAGAAAAAAGTACAAATTTAGATATATTAGATAAGAATCTACTATATGAATCCAAAAAGGAATCAAGAGAATTTAATATAAATGAAACAGTTATAGTATATAACTACAAGGAGATATAAAATATGAAAAGAGAAGGAATGTGACATTAGTAGAATTAGTCATAACAATAAGTATAATGCTATTAATATCAACACTGTGCTTTTCAAAAGATGATGTAAATAAACATCAAATAGATTCATTTACAAAACAACTCTGTTCAGATATAAGATATGTAAGAAAATGCAATATGTTAGGAGATTTAAGTACATATATATATTATAAAAAAGACAAAGAAAGTAGTAGCTACGTGATAAGATCTAGTGGAAATGATATTAAAGAAATTAAGTTGCCCAATGATATAACTTTAAAATATGGACAAAGTAAAATAGTATTTAGAAATGATGGATCACCAGATCCTAAAGGACAAACTATAAAAGTATATAACGATAAAATAAAAAAAGAAATAACAATAGTTCCTGTAAGTGGAAGAGTGCTTTTGAAAGAAGGTGAATATGAAACATAGAAATGGATATTTACTTTTAGAAAGTGTGGTTTCACTATCAGTTATATTAATACTAATATCCATATTATACTATTCATTGTTTTTTAGTTATAATATTAAATCTAAACTTGAAGATAAAGTAGAACTACAGCAACAAGCTAATGAAATGGAGAAGTACGTAGAAGACGTAATAGGTAATTCTAAAGGGGTAATGAGTGTAAATACAATATATCCGAACTATGAAAGTGAAGATGTTTTAATAAATATAACATCTATAAAATGTAAATATAAAGATGGAATGAATGATAAAGATGTAAAAAATAAAGAAATTAGTTTGAAAAAAAATTCAAATAAGCTTTTTATAAATACTCTTAATAGTATGGGAAATAGTGAGCAGGGAGGATATGAAATAGGAGATTATATAGATAATATGTATATATCTATATATGAACAAGGCAAATTTATAAAAATAAAATTAGAATTATCAAAGCACGATGAAAAGTTTCAAACAGAATTTAAAGTAAATGTAAGGAATTTTGAGGGAGAAAATGATATATGAAGACAATATTAATTGGGTTTATGGGTACAGGAAAAACGTCAGTTGGCAAATTATTATCAAGTAAACTTAATACAAAGTTTATAGATATGGATAATGAAATAGAAAAAAGAGAGCAAAAGACTATATTTAATATATTCAAAGACTGTGGAGAAGATTATTTCAGGCAGTTAGAAAGTAATCTACTAAAAGAACTACTAAAAGAAGACAATATAGTAATTTCAACAGGAGGTGGAATAATAACAAAACAAGAAAACATAGAACTACTGAAAGGAGAAGAAAGAGTCATTTTTCTAGATGCAAGCGCAGAGAAGATACAAAGAAATGTATCTAAAGAAATAGGTACACGCCCTTTGCTAAAAGAAAGTAAAAATATATATGAAACAATAAATAATCTTTTAGAAAAAAGATTAGATCAATATAATAATATATATGACATAAAAATAAATATAAATGATAAAAATATAAATGAAGTAGTTAGTGAAATACTTGTTCACACTACATAATATATGATATTATTATAATAGTAAAAATTTGTAATTAAATAGTAGAGAGTAAATAATACTTTATATTAAGTCAAATTACATAAATTAATTATATTAATATAACTTGACAAGATTACAATAGGATATATAATTGAAAAAGGTATGGTGATAACATATACATATTAGTAAAATATAAATTTTACGGAAGTATTTGACTCAGATTAAAATTGAAGTTTTAATTATAAGATATAATATGAATGATTTAATCGTGAGTATTGCCAAAGAATAATAACATAAAATTATTTTTATATGGAGGGACAAAAATGGTATCAGCAAGTGATTTTAGAAAAGGCGTAACATTTGAAAAAGATGGACACCCATGTTTAATAGTTGATTTTCAACACGTTAAGCCAGGGAAAGGTGCAGCGTTCGTAAGAACTAAGTACAGAAACTTAAAAAGTGGAGCAATAAGAGAAGAAGCTTTTAATCCAAGTGATAAATTCCCTAAAGCTCACATAGATACAAGACAAATGCAATATTTATACAGTGATGGAGAATTATACTACTTTATGGATGAAGAAACATTTGATCAAGTGCCTTTAAACTATGTTCAAGTTGAAGAAGCTATAAAGTTCTTAAAAGAAAATGAAGTTGCTACAATAAGATTCTACCAGGGGAAAGCTTTCCAAGTTGAAGCTCCAAACTTTGCAGAATTAGAAGTTGTAGAAACAGAGCCAGGAATAAAAGGTGATACAGCAAATAATGTAACTAAAGCAGCTACAGTTGAAACTGGAGCAATTGTTCAAGTTCCTTTATTCATAAATCAAGGCGATAAAATAAAGATAGACACTAGAACTGGAGATTATTTATCAAGAGTTTAAGAATTTATGTATAAAAAGCTTGTATATCTTAATAATAAAGATGTATGGGCTTTTAATTTATATACAAAAGAAAGAGAGGGGTATCTATGAAATACTTATATGAAGAGGTTGCATACCTAAAAGGATTAGCTGAAGGATTAGAGATAAGCACTGAAACCAAAGAAGGAAAAATAATCCACAAGATAGTAGATGTCTTAGAAAGTTTTGCAGATGCGATAGTAGAGTTAGATGAAGAACAAGCTGATTTAGTAGAATATGTAGAATCTATTGATGAAGATTTATCAGATGTAGAAGACGATCTATATGAAGATGAAGATGAAGATGATGAGGAAGATGAAGAACTTACCTTCATAGAAATGGAATGTCCCAATTGTGCAGATTTAGTTGAAGTAGACGAAGAGTTACTATATGATGATGAAGTTGATGTAGTTTGCCCAAATTGCCAAGCAATTATATTATCAGCGGATGACGATGATGATAGTATGTGTATAGATTGTTGTGATGATTTAGATGAAAATTAAATAAATAATAGAGGCCTATGAGATATAAATCTCATAGGCTTTTCTATAACTAAATTTTAAGTCATAGCATAAGCGACATTACTATAACGTATTTTTAAGCCACATCGAGGAGGACATGAATAAAACTAATTTTATTTTGCAATACTTCTAGAAAAATAGTACACTATAATCTAGAGATAATTAACTCGGAGGTAGTAGTATGAAAATAAATAAAACAATATCAGATATAATAGATGAATTTGAAAATATAATAGATTATAAATTTGAAAATAGAGAATATATATTAGAAGCGCTTACTCATAGTTCATATTCTAACGAAAATAAAGAATATGATTTTAATGAGAGATTTGAATTTTTAGGTGACTCGGTCTTAAGTATAGTAGTGAGTGAATACCTATTTAAAAAAGAAACTAATCTTCCAGAAGGGGAGTTAACTAAATTAAGAGCAAATATAGTATGCGAAGAGTCATTAAGTGATGCAGCTATTGAAATAAGCCTTGGTGAACATATGCTATTAGGTAAAGGAGAGGAAGCAACTGGAGGAAGACAAAGGATATCAATTCTTGCAGATGCATTTGAAGCAGTTATAGCAGCTATATACCTAGATGGCGGTTTAGAAAGTGCTAGAAAATTCATACTAAGCTATATGGAAAATATAATATGTGACTCTAGAAAAGGAAAAATATTTAGAGATTACAAAACACATCTTCAAGAAGTGTTACAAGGAAAAGGCGAAAGCAATATATGGTACAGATTAGTGCAAGAAAAAGGTCCAGATCATAATAAAAGATTTGTTATGCAAGTTGGTATAAATGAAGAAGTATTAGGAGTAGGAGAAGGTAAAAGTAAAAAGGAAGCAGAACAAGTAGCTGCAAGAATAGCATTAAAAGATATAGTATAAATAACATTAATAAATATTATCAAAAGGATGATGTTAAATGAAAAAAAGAATAATTCCAATATTTGTACCACATAGAGGATGTCCTCATGATTGTATATTTTGTAATCAAAAAAAAATCACAGGTGTAAGTACAGATATGACAAGTGATGATGTAAGAAATATTGTTGATGAATATTTGACGACAATAGATAAAGATGCTGTTGTTGAGATTGCATTTTTTGGTGGTAGTTTTACAGCAATAGATGTAGATATACAAAAAAGTTTATTATCTATTGCAAAAGAATATGTAGATAAGGGTGTTGTACATGATATTAGAATGTCAACAAGACCTGACTGTATAAACCAAGAGATACTTTCTATGTTAAAAGAATATAAAGTTAGCATAATTGAACTAGGAGTACAATCTCTTGATGAAGATGTTTTACGAGATAGTATAAGAGGACATCAAGCAAATGAAGTATTTGTGAGCTCTAAACTAATAAAAGAAAATAAAATACAGTTAGGACTTCAAATGATGGTTGGATTACCATCAGATACAGAGGAAAAATGTATAAATACAGCTAGAAAATTTATAGAACTAAATCCTGACTGTGTAAGAATATATCCTACATTAGTAGTTAAAGAAACTGGTTTAGAAGATTTACTAAGTAGAAAAGAATATAATCCATTTTCACTACAAGAAAGTATAGAAATAGTAAAGAAACTTTTAGCTTTATTTTATGTTAATAATATAAATGTAATAAGAGTAGGGCTACAAGCTACTGAAGATATACAATTAGGAAAAGCAGTAGTTGATGGTCCATATCATCCAGCATTTAGAGAATTAGTTGAAGGTGAGATGATAAAGGATTATTTAAAACATATTGTTATAGAAAATAAAGTTACAAGTAATATATTAATAAAAACAAATAAAAAAAATGTATCTAAAATAATAGGAAACAAAAAGTGTAATAGTGTTTATATGAAAAATGAGTTAAGTGTAAATTTAAAAACACAAGAAGAACATATTGATATAGATAAATTAGAAATTGTATTAGATAATGACAAAATAGTTAAGACTGATTTTAAGGAAATCTATGCAACTTTATATAACATTTACAACCTTTAGTTTTAGCATTGAAGGGAGAGATAGAATTGTATTTAAAAAGATTAGAATTAAAAGGATTTAAATCCTTTCCTACAAAGACGGATATCGTATTTAAGGAAGGGATAACGGCTATAGTAGGTCCTAATGGTAGTGGTAAGAGTAATATATCAGATGCTGTTAGATGGGTTTTAGGGGAGCAAAGTATAAAAAGTCTTAGAGGAGACAAACTCGAAGATGTAATATTTGCAGGAACTGACACTAAAAAACCAATGAATTATTGCGAAGTCGCTCTTACAATAGATAATTCAGATAATAAATTAGAGTTAGACTTTAATGAAGTCACTATAAAAAGAAGAGCCTATAGAAATGGAGAAAGTGCATTTTTCTTAAATAATAAAGGTTGTAGACTTAAAGATATAAAAGAAATACTATTAGATACAGGTATTGGTAAAGATGGATATTCAATTATAGAGCAAGGTAAAGTTGATGAAATACTTAGTAATAACCCTGTAAATAGGAGAAAGGTATTTGATGAAGCTTGTGGGATATCTAAATTTAGATATAAGAAGCAAGAAGCTGAAAGAAATCTAAAAAATACAAAGGAAAACTTAGAGAGAATAAATGATATTTATGTGGAAATTGAAAACCAATTAAAGCCACTTTTTAATCAGCAAGAAAAAGCTAACAAATATATAGAAATTAGTGACAAGTTAAAAACTATGGAAGTAAATAGCTATATAAGAGAAATAGAAGAATTAGAAAGAGAATTAGATGAAGTAAATAAGCATAGTCAATTATTAGAGAATCAATCTAATGAAATAGAAAAACAAAAATTACTCATAGAAAAAAGCTTTAATGATACGAATAAAGAAATAGAAGACATGGATGAAAGTATTAATAAAGCTCAAGATTACATAAATAGCATTAAATCAGTAATATCTCAAAAAGAGTCTCAAGTAAATATTATCAATGAAAGAATAAAAAATCATAAAAATGAGATAGAAAGAAATTATAAAGAATTAAGTGAAATAAAAGAAAAATTAAGTAATAACAATGAAATCATAAATGATTTAGAAGTTAAAAAAGTCGAAAATAAAGATAAATTAAATAGTTTAGAAGAAAAGATAAGTTCATTAGATGAATTAAATAGCGATAAAAAAGATAAAATTGAGGATATAAATAACAATGTAGAAAATTTAAAGGATGATATAATAAGTCTTTTAAATAAAAAGCAAGAAGCTAGTAGTAAATTATCTACTCTTACTGCCAATACGGAAAATATAAATTCTAGAACAGAAAATATAGATTTGGATATAAAAGAAATAAATAATGAACTAGGTAGGAAAAATATAGATTTAAATGAAGCTAAGTCTAAATTTGAAGCTAAAAAAGAAGAATTAGTTAAGTTGAAGATTAAAGAAATCGAAATAAATAAAAATTTAAATGATTTAATTATGATAAATAATGAATTAGAGAAAAAGGTTCAAGATAATAAATATAGTTTAAACGACTATAACTCTAAGATTAGTATTTACATTGAAATGGAAAATCATAATGAAGGCTTCAATAAAGGCGTAAAAGAAGTTCTTAAGAATAAAAACTTACAAGGTATACATGGAGCATTAGGACAGGTTGTAGGTGTGAATGCTAAGTATGAAAAGGCAATAGAATCAGCACTTGGTGCATACATGCAAAATATAATTACGAGTGATGAAAGTAGTGCTAAATTTGCTATAGATTATTTAAAGAAAAATAATTTAGGAAGAGTAACCTTCTTGCCTTTAAATATTATCAAATCTAATAAAATAGATGTAAGAAACATTAGGTCTAATACTAAATTTATAGGTGTGGCGAGTGATTTAATATCTTATGATGAAAAGTATAGAAATATAATTGAAAATATACTTGGAAGAACTATAGTAATTGATAATATAGATGATGGTATTAAATTTGCAAAGGAAACAAATCATAAATATAAAGTTGTTACATTAGATGGAGAGATATTAAATCCGGGAGGTTCTTTAACAGGGGGAAGTTTTAGAACTAATGGGAATATACTATCTAGAAAAAGACTTATAAGTGAATACTCTGAAAAAATTCAAGAGATTAAAAAAGAAATTACATTATTAATAAATAAAAAAGAAGAATGTAACCAAAATATGAGTGTAACACGAAATAGTATAAATCAGTTAAATCAAGATATAAAAGAACTTGATAAAACTGTAATAATTGAAAGCTCTCATATAAATAGAGTAGAAGCAGAGATGCAATCTTTACAAATTAATATTGATAAATTAGATAATGAAAAACAAGGTTTAGATTATAACTTGAAATATACACTAGAAAAAACAAATATAGTTAAAAAAGATATACTAGAGCTTGATAATAAGCATAAGCAAAATAAAGAAAAAATAGAAAAATTAAGCATAGAGTATAAAGAATCAAATGGTATTTATGAAAGTGATAAGCTAAAATATGACGAATTAAACCTAGAATTAGTAAAATATAACCAAATATATGAAAATATATTAACTGATTTAAAAAGAATTAATAAAGAAAATATAGAATTAAAAGAAAAATCAAATTATATAGAAGAAGCTTTGAAAAATCAAGAAGTAGAAACTTCTAAACTAGAGGAAGAAATAATTATAGAAGAAACAGAAAAAATAAATTTAAATAAACAATTAGGAGATAATGGTAAAAACCTAGAAAATAAAAAAATTTCTAAAGAAGATTTAAAGCAAAAATTAGAAGGCTTAAATAGAGAATTAAAAACTACAGATAGACAATACCTACATTTAAAAGAGAGTTTATTTAAAATTCAAGGAAAATTGGAAAGATTTAAATCTACTCAAGAAACTTATACTAACAAACTGTTTGAAAAGTATGAAATCACAGTAGAACAAGCTATAGAAATTAAAGATGATACTATAGACATAGATAAGAAGTTGTTAGAAGGTTTAAAAAGAGAAATAGTAAGTCTTGGTAACATAAATATGGACTCTATAAAAGAATATGAAGAAGTAAAAGAAAGGTATGATTTTTATAGTGAACAAAAGCAAGATTTAGAGGAATCAATAGAAGCTATAGAAAAACTTATATCAGATTTAGAGGAAAATATGAAATCTGAATTTATAGTTAAATTTAATGAAATAAATGAAAATTTTAAATATGTATATAAGAGACTATTTGGTGGTGGTTACGGAGAACTTACTATTTTAGATAAGCAAAATATACTAGAAAGTGATATTGAAATAACAGCTCAACCACCAGGTAAAAAAATGAAGAACTTAAATCTATTATCAGGAGGAGAAAAAGCTCTTACAGCAATAAGTATACTTTTCTCGATACTATTAGCGAAGCCAACACCATTTTGTATATTAGATGAGATAGAAGCTCCATTAGATGATGCAAATATATTTAGGTTTGGAGAATTCTTAAAAGAATTATCTAAAGATACTCAATTTATATCTGTAACCCATAGAAGAGGTACTATGGAAGCATCAGATTATATATATGGTGTAACTATGCAAGAAAAAGCAATATCTAAAGTTTTAAGCTTAAAATTAGATGAAGCACAAGATATAGCAGACATAATTTAAATTTATTAGCAAGTAGAAAAAATTCTACTTGCTAATAAATTACATATACAATAAAAAATAAATGTCGCATTAAACTTAGGAGGCAAATAAGTGTTTAAAAAATTATTTAAATTTGGTAAGAAAAAAGAAGAAAATAAAGAAATTGAAGAAGAAGTAAAATTAAATGAAGTTGAAAGTAATGAAGAAGATACTCAGAATAAAGAAAACCTTACAGTAGATGAAGTTTCTGAAGTTGAAGATCAAAAGGAAAATATATCTTCTGACAATGAACAAATAGAAGAAATGGTAGAAGAACAAAAAGAAGAAGTTATAGAAGAAAACATCAAGGAAATAGTAGAAGAAGATTTAGTTGAATTAGATAAGAAACAAGAGGAAGCTGAAATAGAAGAATTGGTTAATGAAGATATTATTGAAAAACAAGAAAATATAGAAAAACTTGATAATAGCGAAGAAGAAATAATTGAAGTAAAAGGGAATGAAGAAATTACAGAAAATGAAGAAGCAATAGATAATCAAGAAGTGGTAGAAAAACCAATAGAAGAAGCTGGAAAGAAAGCTAGTCTATTTGACAGATTAAAGCAAGGATTAACAAAAGCTAAACAAGGAATAACAGATAGAATAGATGATGTATTAAAATCATATACAAAAGTAGATGAAGAATTATTAGAAGAATTAGAAGAAATACTAATAACTGCAGATGTTGGTGTAAATACCACTATGAATATAGTAGAGCAACTTAGAAATAAGATAAAACAAAAGGGTATTACAAATCCAATGGATGTAAGAGTGGAACTTAAAGCAATAGTAGAAGAAATATTAACCAATGAAAACTCAACACTAGATGTTACACATTCTCCAACTATAATACTTATGATAGGTGTAAATGGAGTAGGAAAAACTACTACAATAGGTAAGTTAGCTAATAGATATAGACAAGAAGGAAAGAAAGTATTAATCGCAGCAGGAGATACATTTAGAGCTGCAGCTATAGAACAATTAGAAGTATGGGCACAAAGAAGTAATGTTGATATAATAAAGCACCAAGAAGGAGCAGATCCTGGAGCAGTAATATTTGATGCTGTTAAAGCTGCTAAGGCTAGAAATGTAGATTTATTAATTTGTGATACTGCAGGTAGATTACATAATAAAGCTAATCTTATGAATGAACTTGGAAAAGTATTTAAAATAGTAGATAGAGAATTCCCTGAAGCAAAAAGAGAAGTATTATTAGTAGTGGATGCAACAACTGGTCAAAATGCAGTAGTTCAAGCTAAAACATTTAAGGAAGTAGCAGATATAACTGGTATAGTTTTAACTAAACTTGATGGTACTGCCAAAGGTGGAGTTGTAATTGCGGTTAAGAGTGAAGTTGATGTTCCTGTTAAGCTTATAGGAGTAGGAGAAAAAGTAGAAGATTTACAAGATTTTGATGCAAAAGCATTTTCTGATGCTTTATTTGGGAAGTAATTAGCATTTGAAAATAAAATGTTAACAACATACTATAAACGAGTTAGAAACTAATTGAATTAATTTATTGACAAGATGATCTATATGATATAAAATACAATGTGTAAAGTAAATAACCTTTACAGTATGTCACTGGGAAGTGTAGCAAATGAATATAGAAAAAATGGTTGAGATTGGATTATTATTTGAACAATACAAAGAATTATTAACTGAAAAGCAAAAAGAAATAGTTTCATTATATTATGAAGAAGATTATTCTTTAGGTGAAATCAGCGAAAATTTGAATGTATCTAGACAAGGTGTTTATGATACATTAAAACGTTCAGAGAAAATACTTAAAGATTATGACAATAAATTGAATTTATTATACAGATTTCAAGAACAAGAAAAATTCGTCAAAAATATAGTAGATAAAATTGTTGACATTAAACAAAATTTATTGCAAAATAGAGATTGTGCTAATTTAATCCCTAAGCTAGAAAATATAGAAGATATATGTAGGGAGATGTTAAAATGATATTTGAAGGATTATCTGATAAACTACAAGGAGCACTTAGTAAGTTAAAGTCTAAAGGCAAACTTACTGAAAAAGATGTAAAAGATGCTATGAGAGAAGTTAAACTTGCTCTTTTAGAAGCAGACGTTAACTTTAAAGTAGTTAAAGATTTTATAAAAAAAGTTCAAGAAAGATGTGTTGGACAAGAAGTTATGGAAAGTTTAACTCCTGGGCAATACGTCATTAAAATAGTAAATGAAGAACTTACAAGCTTAATGGGTGATGTATCTAGTAAAGTCATGATATCTTCTAAGCCACCAACAGTAATAATGATGGTCGGACTTCAAGGGGCAGGAAAGACTACAACATCTGGTAAACTTGGAGGATACTTTAAAAAACAAGGAAAAAGACCTTTACTTGTTGCCTGTGACGTTTATAGACCAGCGGCTATAAAGCAGTTACAAGTAGTTGGAGAAAAGTTAGATATACCAGTATTCAACATGGGTGATAAAGAAAGTCCAGTTAATATAGCAAAAGCAGGATTAAGTCATGCATTAAAAAATAATAATGACTTAGTTATTATAGATACAGCAGGTAGACTTCATATAGATGAAAATTTAATGGGTGAATTAAAATCAATCAAAAGTGAAGTTAGACCTCATGAAATACTTTTAGTTGTAGATTCTATGACAGGTCAAGATGCAGTTAATGTAGCAGAAAGCTTCAATGAAGCTCTTGGTGTAGATGGAGTAGTATTAACTAAGCTAGATGGAGATACTAGAGGTGGGGCAGCACTTTCAATAAGAGCTGTAACACAAAAGCCTATAAAGTTTATAGGTATGGGGGAAAAATTAGATGATTTAGAACCTTTCCACCCAGACAGAATGGCATCTAGAATATTAGGCATGGGAGATATCCTAAGCTTAATAGAAAAAGCACAAGAAAGTATGGATTTGGATAAAGCTAGGGAGTTGGAACAAAAAATTAAGAAACAAGATCTTGATTTTGAAGACTTCTTACAACAAATGGAACAAATTCAAAATATGGGTCCTCTTGATAAAATACTAGGAATGATGCCAGGTATGGGGAATATAAAAGACCAACTTGGTGATGTAGATTTAAATGGTAAAGAAATGAAAAGAACTAAAGCCATTGTACAATCTATGACAGTAGAAGAAAGAAGAAACCCAGGCATATTAAATGCTTCTAGAAAGAAAAGAATAGCTAGAGGTAGTGGAACTAGTGTCCAAGACGTAAACAGGCTGATAAAACAATTCAACGAGATGAAGAAAATGATGAAGATGTTTACAGGCTCACAAAAAAGTATGAAGAAAAGGGGCGGTTTTGCCGGACTTCCTTTCTTTAAATAAATAATAGACAAAATTTTCGGAGGTGACTGTAATGGCAGTTAAAATAAGATTAAAAAGAATGGGATCAAACAAAAAACCTTTCTACAGAATAGTAGTAGCGGATTCAAGATCTCCAAGAGATGGAAAGTTCATAGAAGAAATAGGATTCTACAATCCAATTTCTCAACCAAAGCAAGTTAAAATAAACGATGAGAAAGCTGTAAAGTGGTTATCAAACGGTGCTCAACCAACTGATACTGTAAAATCTTTATTAGTTAATAACGGAGTTATGGAAAAATTCGAAGCTTCTAAAAAATAATTTTTTTAAAAGTAGGAGATGAGTATATGAAAGAGCTAGTGTTAGATATAGCTAAAGCTCTAGTTGATGATCCTGAAGCTGTAATAGTTGAAGAAACAAAGGAAAAAGATGAAATAATCTTAAAACTTAAAGTTTCTCAAGATGACATGGGGAAGGTTATCGGTAAGCAGGGCAGAATAGCTAAAGCTATAAGAACTGTCGTAAAATCTGCTGCAAATAGAGAAAATGTTAAAGTTTCTCTTGAGATAGTATAGAAGGATTAGGTATATACCTAATCCTTTTTGTATATAATCACAAAGAATAAAAAATATCATTTATACACAAAGTAAGATTAATTCAAAGCGTAAGGAGAAGTATTAATGAATAAACTAACACACTTTAAAATAGGACAAATAGTTAGTACTCAAGGTTTAAAAGGCGAAGTAAGAGTATATACTTATACGGATGAAATAGATAGATTTGATGATTTAGAAACTTTTTACTTAGGTAAAGATCTTGAAACTAAGTGGGAAGTAGAAAAAATTAGATATAAAGGTAATATGGTAATAATGAAAATAAAAGGCATAGATATTGTAGAAGATGCTGAAAAATTAAAGAATAAATTTATGTACGTATCAAGAGAAGAAAGTAGAGATTTAGAAGAAGGCGAATTCTTTATATCTGACATGATAGGCATAGAGGTATACACAATAGACGGAGAGCATATAGGAGTATTAGATGAAGTTCTTCAATATGCAGCTAATGATGTATATGTTGTAAAAGGACAAGAAGATAAAGAGTATCTGATACCAGCTATAATGAAGTTTGTTCCTACTATAGACATGAAAGAAAGAAAAATGATAATAGACCCTATTAAGGGAATGTTAGACTAGGAGACAATATGAGATTTCATATAATGACCCTCTTTCCAGATATATTTAACTCCTATATGAATGAAAGTATAATGAAAAGAGCTGTGGAAAAAGAAAAAATAGAAGTATGTATATATAATATTAGAGACTTTTCTATTAATAGGCATAAAAAAGTAGACGATTATCCATTTGGAGGAGGAGCTGGTATGGTAATGACTCCTCAACCTATATATGACACATATAAACATATTATAGATACACATAATATAAAAGAACCTAGAGTTATTTACTTAACTCCTAAAGGAAAAGTACATAATCAAAGTATAGCAGAAGAATTTTCTGAATTAGATGATATAATTTTTTTATGTGGACACTATGAAGGTGTAGACCAAAGAATTATAGATTTAATTATAACGGACGAAATATCTATAGGAGATTATGTATTAACAGGTGGAGAACTTCCAGCGCTAATATTAATAGATTCTATATCAAGACTTATACCTGGTGTATTAAATCAAAATGAGTCATTTGAAGAAGAATCTTTTAAAGATAATTTATTGGAATATCCACATTATACAAGACCTAGGGAATTTATGGATTTAGAAGTTCCGGATGTTTTGTTATCTGGGAATCATAAGAATATAGATAAGTGGAGAAATGACGAATCTATTAGAATTACTAAAGAAAGAAGACCGGATTTGTATAAAAAAGCTTGTAAATAAATAAGAAATATAGTATAATTTTAAATGTTGAAAAAATAAACGGGCACTCCTCTTTTTACACAAATGAGGTAATTAAGAATGTCTATGATACTAGGAGGAATAAAAATGAACGAATTATTAAGATCATTAGAGCAAGAGCAAGTAAAGAGCGAAGTACCTAACTTTGGACCTGGGGACACTGTAAAAGTACACGTTAAAATAGTTGAAGGTAAGAGAGAAAGAATACAAATATTCGAAGGATTTGTATTAAAGAGACAAGGTGGAGGGATAAAAGAAACTTTCACTGTTAGAAAAATATCTTTCAATGTTGGGGTAGAAAGAACTTTCCCAGTTCACTCTCCAAGAATAGACAAGATAGAAGTAACTAGAAAAGGTAAAGTAAGAAGAGCTAAATTAACTTACTTAAGAGGTAGAGTTGGTAAAGCAGCTAAGATAAAAGAATTAAGAGTTGCTAGATAATTAAACTTTACTATAAATTGAAAGGACTGATTTTATCAGTCCTTTTTAGTACAATCATTTATTCAAATAAAAAATATACTAAATTTTAGTATATTTTTTGTTTGAATAAGTTATATGTGAGAAAAAATATTTCAACATCATCGTCGCAATTTATTATATGCTAATACTCTGTTTTGCCGAGTTCTCTATTTTCGTTAACACTTGCATACTCATCATTAGGATGAACTTGAACAGAAAGGTTATAGTTTACATCTATAATTTTAGTAAGTAGTGGAAATTTATATCTAGATGTATTTTTAAATAATTCTCTATAATTGAGATAGTGTTATATTTTTGAATTGTCCGTTAGCAGTAACTACTTACAAAACTATTAATCAAATTATTTCAAGATGGGAATGATAATACAAAAGGTTTAAAATATAAATATTATAGAAATAATATCAATAAAAGGATATGAAAATATAAGACAAGCATTAAAAATGATATTATGGTATAATAGATAAGTTGAAATAAAATGAGCGAATTAGTATGAATGAAGGAGTGAGAATCATGGCAAGAGGAGATAACATGAGAGTTAATTATGATGAGTATCTTGTGGACGATGATTTACATATAAATTGGTACCCAGGACACATGAAGAAAACTAAGGAATTAGTTAGAGATAACTTGAAATTAGTAGACGTTGTAGTAGAACTTTTAGATTCTAGAATACCATTTAGTAGTAAGAATCCAGATATAGATAAACTTGCAGGAGATAAGCCTAGAGTGGTTATATTAAATAAAAGTGATTTATCAGATAGAGCAAAATTAGATAGATGGATAAAATATTATAAAGAGCGTGGAATAAAAGCTATACCTATGGACACTATGAAAGGTGTAGGCTTAAACAAGATAGTAGATGAATGTAAGGATGCAGTTAAGGATAAGATGGATGCATTAATAGCAAGAGGTAGAAAAGAAAGAGCGATAAGAATAATGATAGTGGGGGTTCCTAACGTAGGGAAGTCTTCTATTATAAATAAGTTAACTGGTAGAAGAAGTACTGCAACAGGAGACAAACCAGGCGTAACTAAAGGAAAGCAATGGGTAAGACTAAAAGGAAACTTAGAGTTATTAGATACTCCAGGTATACTTTGGCCTAAATTTGAAGACCAAGAAGTTGCTCTTAACTTAGCATTTACTAGAGCTATAAAAGATGAAGTATTAGATGTAGAAACCTTAGCATTAAGACTTATCGCAAAACTTATGGTTATAGAACCTGAAAAATTAAAAGCTAGATATAAGTTAGAAACTTTAGGTGAAACAGATATAGAGACTATGGAAATGATAGGGTCTAAAAGAGGATTTATAATAGGTAAAAAAGAACCTGATTATACTCGTATAGCTACTACTGTTTTAAATGAGTTTAGAGAAGGTAAGATAGGGAGAATAACTTTAGAAGTTCCTGAAGATATTAAATAGTAATTATAAGGTGGAGAGGGATTTTGTAATGTTCGTCTCCACCGTTGAAATCCACAACGGTATTGGAAAATCTATTACTGTTGTTTTTAGGGTTGTAAATTTAGAATCATAAAGTACTTAAAATGGACTAAAGTAGCAGAAATTGAAGGGTGAATTAAACATCATTGAAAAGGTTAGAAATGTATGTTATACTTATCTTCGACAACAAAATGAGACAGTTCGTATACCATCCTGTCTATAAACAAAACTAGGATATACTACCATTTTGGGTAGGTTTTTTGTTTATAGGGCAGTTGTGCCCTTTTTTTGTGTCCTTTTTAATAATCTAAGGAGGATATTATGATGAAAAAAATAGGTTTAACTACTACCGTTCCTGTAGAAGTTTTATTAGCGGCAGGATATAAACCAATAGACTTAAATAATCTTTTTATAACTTCTAAAGATTATTCAAGATATATAGATATAGCTGAAAGAGATGGATTTCCAAAAAGTTTATGTGCATGGATAAAAGGAATATATGGAGCTTGTGTAGAGAATGATATTAAAGAGATAGTTGGAGTAATGGAAGGTGACTGTTCTAATACAAAAGTACTTATAGAGGTACTTCAGTTAAGAGGTATTAAGGTTTATCCATTTTCATTTCCTCACAGTCATAAAATAGAAGATGTAGAAAATGAAATAAATAAATTTATGAATGTTTTTGGTGTGGAAATTAAAGATGTTGAAAATGTAAGAAATAGGTTAAGTACAATAAGAAATTTATCAAAAGAAATTGATAAGCTAACATATATAGATAATAAAGCGAATGGATTTGAAAATCATTTATACCAGGTAAGTTTAAGTGATTTTAATGGTGATGTAGATAATTTTGAAGATGAGCTTAAAAATATTATCTCAAATATTAGAAAAAGAAAGCCTGATGAGAAAAAAATTAGATTAGGATATATTGGAGTTCCTCCTATGACTGGAGATCTATATGAATTTGTAGAGCTGTTTGATGCTAAAATTGTATACAATGAGGTTCAAAGAGAGTTTGCTTTTCCAAGATATGATAAAGCAATAAATATATATGAACAGTATTATGATTATACCTATCCTTATGATATTAATTTTAGAATTATTGAATTAAAAAAGCAAATAAGAGAGAGAAATCTCGATGGTATAGTTCACTATACTCAAGCTTTTTGTCATAAAGCGGTTGAGGATATTGTTTTAAAGCAAAAATTAGACGTTCCTATTCTAAATATTGAAGGAGATAAAATAAATACATTAGATGCCAGAACTAAACTTAGATTAGAAGCTTTTCTTGATATGTTGCCGGATTTAAAAGGAGGGCTTATATGAGAACATTAGGAATAGACCTTGGTAGTAGAGAAGTTAAAATTGTAGTAATGGAAGACGATAAGATAATTAAAAAGCAAAAAATAAGTACAATGTCTTTTTATAGAGATTATTGTAGTTTTGATGGAAAGATTATTGTAGATTTAAATAAACTTAATATAGATAATATTGATAGGGCTGTATCAACAGGATATGGTAGAAATAATACAGATCTTAATAAATTTACGGCAATAAATGAAATAAAAGCTCATGTTTATGGTGGTTTTTATCAAACTGGACTAAAGGATTTTATTCTTTTAGATGTAGGTGGACAAGATGTTAAAGTAGTTAAGGTTGAAAAGGGAATTGTTACAGATTTAGAGTTGAATGAAAAATGTGCTGCTTCTTGTGGTAGGTATTTAGAAAATATGGCAAATGTATTAGAAGTATCTTTAGATGAAATGAGTAAATATTATGAAAATCCTGTAGAGCTTAATTCAACATGTGCAGTATTCTCTGAATCAGAGCTTATTGGAAAGATAGCTGAAGGAATTAGTGTAGAACGCTTATATGCAGGAGTTAATTATTCTTTATATAAAAGATTAAAACCACTTTTAACAAAGTTTAAAGGAAGAAAGTTAGTTTTAACTGGTGGTGTTGCTAATAACATTGGAATAAAGCAGTATCTTAAAAATGATTATGATGAGATAGTTTTTGTTGAGGATACTCAGTTTAATGGGGCAATAGGATGCTGTTTCTATGCAAAGAATTTTACGATATAAATTTAGGAGGAATATATATGTATATATTAAAGGCAGAACATAGTTTTGATAGTGCGCATTTTCTTTCAGGCTATGAAGGTAAATGTGCTAATATTCATGGACATAGATGGAGGGTACAAATTGAGGTTCAATCAGAAACGTTAGTAAATGGCGGACAACTTGATGGAATGGTAATAGATTTTGGTGATTTAAAAAGAGATGTTAAAGACATGATTGATTTTTATGATCATTAATTAATTATACAAGAAAAAACTATGAGAAAAGAAACTTCAAATTGTCTTATAGAAGATGGATTTAGATTAATAGAAGTTAAGTTTAGACCGACGGCAGAAAATTTTGCGGCCTTTTTCTTTAATTGTATGAAAGAAAAAGGTTATAACGTAAAAAGAGCGACTGTATATGAAACACCTACTAATAGTGCTGTATATGAACAAAGTGAGGTGAAGTAGTTTGAAATATAAAGTAGTTGAAAAATTTATTAGTATTAATGGTGAAGGTTATTTATCCGGACAACTTGCAATATTTATAAGATTTAAAGGCTGTAATTTAGATTGTAGTTATTGTGATACAAGATGGGCAAATGAAGAGAATGCAACTTATGAGCTAATGACTAAAGAAGATATATATAATTATATAAAATCTAGCGAAGTTAAAAATATAACTTTAACTGGTGGAGAACCTTTAATTCAAGAAGGAATGATGGAATTACTGAGCTTTTTATGTAAAGACGAAGATATATCAATAGAGATAGAAACAAATGGAAGTGTTGATATAGAGAGGTTTACTAAAATAGAAAAAAATAGACCGAAGTTCACAATGGATTATAAACTTTCATTTAGTAATATGGAAGATAAGATGAGAGTAAATAATTTTAACTATTTAACAAAAAATGATACTGTTAAGTTTGTAGTAAGTAGTAAAGATTTAGAGAGAACTAAATATATAATTGATAAATATAATTTGATAAATACAACTAACGTATATATCAGTCCTGTATTTGGTGAAGTTGATATGAATGATATTGTAGAGTTTATGAAAAATAACAAAATGAATGGAGCTACACTTCAAATACAACTTCATAAGGTTATTTGGGACCCTAATAAAAAGGGGGTATAGTTAATATGAAAAAAATTAACAAAGAAGAAATTGAAAAGCATATAAGAGGAATATTAATAGCTTTAGGAGAAAATCCAGATAGAGAAGGTTTAAAGGATACACCTAAACGTGTAGCTAACATGTATGAAGAAGTATTTAATGGAATGTGTTATACAAATGATGAGATTGCAGATCTGTTTAATACAACATTTGAAGATGATTTATGTGTATCTGAAAATAGTAATGATATTGTGTTTATAAAAGATATTGAAATTTTTAGTCATTGTGAACATCATTTAGCATTAATGTACAATATGAAGGTATCAATAGCTTATGTACCTAATAAAAAAGTTATTGGTTTAAGTAAAATTGCAAGAATAGCTGATATGGTAGGACGAAGACTTCAACTACAAGAAAGAATAGGAACAGATATAGCTGAAGTTATGGAGAAAATAACCGATTCAGCGGATGTTGCTGTTATTATAGAAGGTGAACATGGTTGTATGACTACTAGAGGAATCAAAAAAGCTAATTCTAAAACAATAACTACTACATTAAGAGGAAGATTTAATACTGATGTAATTTTAAATAATAAATTAATGATGTTATATAAATAATAATGAAATGGATGGTGTTGTTTTATGAATAAAGATAAGGCAATTGTTGTTTTTAGTGGTGGACAAGATAGTACAACTTGTTTATTTTGGGCAAAGAAAAAGTTTAAAGAGGTTATAGCGCTATCTTTTGATTATAACCAAAAACATAAGCTAGAGCTTGAATGTGCAAAGGATATTTGTAAAAAATACAATGTAGAACATCATATTTTAGATTTAAACCTATTAAATCAATTAGCACCGAATTCATTAACTAGACAAGATATAGTAGTTGATAAAGAGGTCCATAGTGATAAACTTCCAAATTCTTTTGTAGATGGAAGAAATTTATTGTTTTTATCGTTTGTAGCAATATTTGCTAAGCAAAGAGAAATAAATCATATAATAACAGGAGTATCAGAAAGTGATTTTAGTGGATATCCTGATTGTAGAGATGTGTTTATAAAATCTTTAAATGTAACATTGAATTTATCTATGGATTATCAATTTGAAATTCATACTCCTCTAATGTGGATTAATAAAGCAGAGACTTGGAAAATGGCAGACGATTTAGGAGTACTTGAAGTAATCAAGGAAGAAACATTAACTTGTTATAATGGAATTAAAGGTAGTGGATGTGGAGAATGTCCAGCTTGTAAATTAAGAATGAATGGATATTTAGAATTTAAAAATATAAGTTTATAATTAAAATATAAATTGATAAGTAAAGGAAAATTCCTTTACTTATTTTTTTATGATCTATAAGCACCATTTATTTTTACATAATCGTAGGTTAAGTCACAACCCCAAGCTGTTGCACTATGTACACCATCTTTTAAATCTATTGTTATATTTATATTCTTTTGGTCCAATATATCTTTAGCTAATTCTTCATTAAAACAAAGTCCTTTACCATTTTTAACAAGTTGAACTATCCCAACATTATTTTTAAAGGATATATCTATTGCTTCAGGAGAAAATTCTCCATCTGAATAACCTAAGGCGCAAAGAATTCTTCCCCAGTTGGCATCGCTTCCAAAGAATGCTGATTTTACTAAACTCGATGAAATAACTGATTTAGCACATAATTTAGCATCCTTCGCAGTTTTTGCATTGTACAAAGAAACTTCAATTAATTTTGTAGCACCTTCACCATCCATGGCAATCATTTTAGCAAGTTCTTTATTTACAAAATCCAAAGCTTCTTTAAATTTAATAAAGTCACTATTTTCATTATCTATTAAAGAGTTTTGAGCTGAACCATTTGCCATAACTATAACCATATCGTTAGTACTAGTATCTCCATCAACAGATATCATATTATATGAATCTTCAACGCTATCTTTTAATGCTTTAGAAAGCATTTCTTTAGATATATTCACATCGCTAACTACAAAACTTAGCATAGTAGCCATGTTGGGATGTATCATTCCAGAGCCTTTTGAAATACCGCTTATTAATATATTTTTTCCATCTATTTCTATTGAAACTGTTATTTTTTTAGTAAAAGTATCTGTAGTCATTATAGCTTCAGCTGCAGATTCTCCGCCTGTATATGACAATGAATCACATGCTTTTTTTATTCCAGGAATAATAATATCCATAGGAAGAGGGACACCTATTATTCCAGTAGACCCTATTAATACTTCTTTAGGAGATAATCCTAAACAATCAGCTGCAGTTTTAGCCATAGTATAAGCATTATTTAATCCTTCATCACCGGTGCAAGCATTAGCATTTCCACTATTAACTACTATAGCCTGTGTATTGCATGATTTTATGTTTTCAATATTTAAAATGACTGGTGCTGCTTTAACTTTATTTGTAGTAAAAGTACCGGCAGCTACAGCTTTCTTTTCGCTGTATAATATACATAGGTCTTTTCTTTTTTTCTTTACACCACAATGAATACCTATTGCCTTAAAATAAGGAACATCTGTAATAGTTTTGTTTTCTAATATTTTCATAATAATTACCCCTTCTTTTGTAATAAGATATAACTTTTTTTAGATTATATCTTAAAATATATAATTTAATATTTTTAATAAAAAAACTCCCGTCTCTTGAAAAATCAAGAGACGAGAGTTATCCCGCGTTACCACACTTATTGGTACAAAAAAGTTATACCCACTTTATCCATTTAACGGTGGAATTCGTATTTTCCTACTTAGTTTCAGAAAATCTCCTCTAGGGCTCTTTTCAATATAGTTATGTTGCTAGGCTCACACCAACTCTAGCTCGCTGAAACAATTGCTATATCTACTCTTCCTATCATAGGATTGTATTATATATATTTATGGGAACATAGATAATAAATCTAATCCCATATTTTCATTTATGCCAAACATAATATTCATATTTTGAACTGCTTGTCCTGCAGCTCCCTTTATTAAGTTATCTATTGTTGATACTACTATTACTTTTTTTGTTCTCTTATCAACTCTTATACTAATATCACATATATTTGAACCTTTAACCCATTTTGTTTCTGGGAGATTTTTGATAATTCTTACAAAATGCTCATTTTTATAAAAGGAGCTGTATAATTCATGTAATTCTTCTTCGGAAATATCGTTTACTAAATTAGCATAACACGTTGCTAATATACCTCTGTTCATTGGAACTAGATGAGGTGTAAATGATAAATAAATATCTTCATTAGCAACCTGGGATAATGCTTGTTCTATTTCAGGGGTATGCCTATGAGAAGATATAGCATATGCTTTTATTGATTCATTACATTCTCCATAAAGGGTAGAAACATTTAAAGTTCTACCAGCGCCAGACACTCCTGACTTAGCATCTATGATTATAGATGATTTTTCAATAAGATTATTTTTCAATAAAGGAATTAATGCTAATATACTTGCAGTTGGATAACAACCTGGATTAGCTATTAAATTAGAGTTTTTAATAACATCTCTATTTATCTCAGGTAATCCATACACAGAATTTGGTAATAAATCAACTGCTTCATGGTCAAGGTGATACCATTGTTTATAAGCATTTTCATCTTTAAGTCTAAAGTCAGCTCCTAAATCTACAACTTTTATTCCTAAATTCAAAGATTTTTTAACGATATTAAAAGATTTACCATGAGGTAAAGCAATAAAAAGAATATCAATTTCATTAAGTCTATTTTCTGCTTCTTCCATGTTTATACATAACATCTCTAAATTCTTAGAGTAATTACCATAAACTTTAGAAAATGAACTACCAACATAACTGTTAGAAGATAAAAAAGAGATTCTAACATCAGGATGTCTATGTAAAAGCCAAACTAATTGTTGACCTGCATATCCGGTAGATCCTATCACACCTACTTTAATCACTATATCACCCCTTTTAACAATTTAGGTTTTAATTGTTTGAAAGTATTTTAATGCAAATTATACAAAACTGATTCATAATTTGCAATACCTAAAATATTTTTTCAATTAAATATTTAAGTATAAATTAGACTGAAAGTTTTGAAAATAGTTAATTTGAGAGGAATGTAAATATTAGGCAGAAAATATTTTTTGAAAAAAAAATTAAAAAATATATTGTAACATTAAAAAAAATTTGATATGATACGTATCAATACAAAAATAATTAACTCTCGAATAAAATAAAATTTGAAAAAGTTTAAAAAATATATTGTAATGTTAAAAATATTTTGGTATAGTACATATCAATACAATAAAGTGGTAAATCCAGTGAAAGGGAAAGTAAATATTGCGACTGTTTCAGCGAGCTAGAGTTGGTGTGAGTCTAGTAATATAGCTATATTGAAGAGAGCCCTAGAGGAGATTTTCTGAAACTAAGTAGGAAAATACGGATTCCCCCGTTAAAGGGATAGAGTGGGTATAAATTTTTTATACCAATAAGTGTGGTAACGCGGGATAACTCTCGTCTCTTGATTTTTCAAGAGATGGGAGTTTTTTTAATACAAAAAAATATGTATTTTTATGATATAAATATGTAAATTTCGTATTAAGTATAAGCAAATTCATTTATTGGTGTAAACTGTATACTAACAAGAGTGGTAACGCGGGATAAATCTCGTCTCTTTATTTTAAGAGATGAGATTTTTTTGTATAAAAATACAAAACAGAAGAGAGATAATTAAGGAGGGGAAATCAATGAATTGTGAAAAAATATCGATACTTATGGAAGCTTTGCCATATATTAAAAAATTTAAGGGCGAAACCTTTGTAATAAAATACGGTGGAAGTATAGTGGAAAATGAAAATTCTAAAAAAGCATTTATAGAAGATGTTGTTTTGCTAAAACTTGTAGGAATAGACATAGTAATTGTACATGGTGGAGGGCCAGATATTTCAAAGTTTTTAAATAAATTAGATATAGAAAGTCAATTTATCAAAGGGTTAAGGGTAACGGATAAGGACACTATGGAAGCAGTAGAGATGATATTATCATCAAAAGTAAATAAAGACATAACTTCAAAATTATGTATGCATGGTATAGATGCCATTGGTATTAGTGGAAGAGATGGAAATCTAATTCAATCTAAGAAAAAATATATTCTTGAAGGTAGTGAAAAGATAGATATTGGATATGTAGGAAAAGTTACAAATATAAACAAAAAATTATTATTAGATTTGCTTGAAAAAGAGTACTTACCTGTAATATCTCCTATTGGATGCGATTTAGCAGGAAATGTATATAATGTTAATGCTGATTATGTTGCATCAGCTGTAAGCGCGAACTTAAAATCAGAAAAGTTAATTCTTTTAACAGATGTAAAAGGAATATATGCGGATTTGAATGATGAGTCAACTTTTATATCACATATAACCGTAGATAAAGCGAGAGATTATATCAAGTTGGGAATTATTAAAGGTGGTATGATACCAAAAATTGAGTGTTGCATTAATGCTATAGAAAGTGGAACAAAAAATATCCATTTGATAGATGGAAGAAAAGAACACAGTTTATTACTAGAAATATTTACAAATAAAGGAATAGGTACAATGATAGAAGGAGGAAAGGAAAATGCCAATTAATTTAAAGGGAAGAAGTTTTCTAACACTAAAAGATTTTACTCCACAGGAAATAAGATATCTTTTAGATTTATCGAAGGACTTAAAAGCTAAGAAAAGAGCAGGAATAAAGGGAAAGTTACTGGAGAACAAAAACATAGTTTTACTATTTGAAAAAACTTCTACAAGAACTAGATGTTCATTTGAAGTTGCAGCATTAGATGAAGGTGGTCATGTTACTTTTTTAGGATCTAATGATAGCCAAATGGGAAAAAAAGAATCAATAGAAGATACAGCTAAGGTTCTAGGAAGATTTTATGATGGTATAGAGTTTAGAGGCTTTAAACAAGAAACTGTTGAGATTTTAGCACAAAATGCTGGTGTTTCTGTATGGAATGGTTTAACAGATATGTATCATCCGACACAAATATTAGCTGATTTTTTAACAATTATGGAGCATGTAAATAAACCTCTCAACGAAGTTAAGTTTGTTTATGCTGGAGATGCTAGAAACAATATGGGTAATTCTTTATTAATAGGTGCATCTAAGATGGGAATGAATTTTGTTGCTCTAGCGCCAAAATCACTATGGCCATGTGAGGAATTAGTACATGAAATGAAAGAAGTTGCAAAAGAAACTGGAGCTACAATAACTTTGACTGAAGATATAAGCGAAGTTAAAGATGCTGATGTAATATACACAGATGTTTGGGTATCTATGGGTGAAGAAGATAAATTTGAAGAAAGAATAAAATCATTAATTCCATATCAAGTAAATATGGATATGATAAATAAAACTGAAAATACAAATGTTATATTTATGCACTGTCTACCAGCATATCATGACTTAAATACAGATGTGAGTAAAGAAGTATATGAAAGATTTGGAATTAAAGAAATGGAAGTTACAGACGAGGTATTTAAATCTAAATATTCAGTTGTATTTGATGAAGCTGAAAATAGAATGCATACAATTAAAGCAGTAATGGTTGCTACTATTGGAAATATTTAAGGGGGTGTAGATAAATGTCAAAAGATAGTTTAATGAATACTTACTCAAGATTTGATATAGTCCTTGAAAAAGGATTAGGTAGTAAGATTTATGATATAAATGGAAAAGCATATATTGATTTCGTTTCAGGAGTTGCAGTAAATTGTTTAGGCCATTCGCATCCAGCTATAATAAAAGCTATAAATGATCAAAGTAGTAATTTAATGCATGTATCAAATTTATATTGGAATACAAAGCAATTAGAAGTTGCTAAAAAATTATGTGATTATAGTGATCACGATAAAGTATTTTTCTGTAATAGTGGTGCAGAAGCAGTAGAAGCAGCTTTAAAGTTAGCTAGAAAATATGGCAAACAAAATGGAGGAGATCAAAAAAATGAAATAATATATATGGAAAATTCTTTTCATGGAAGAACACTCGGATCACTTGCTGTTACAGGTCAGGAGAAATATCAAAAAGATTTTATGCCACTTATGGAAGGCGTAAAAAGTGCAAAATTCAATAACATAGAAGATATAAAAAATAAAATAAATGAAAATACTTGTGCTGTTATAGTTGAACCTATACAAGGTGAGGGCGGAATAGTAGTTGCACAAATAGATTTTTTAAAAGAAATAAAAGATTTATGTAAAAAGTACGATACTCTTTTAATATTTGATGAAATACAGTGTGGTATGGGTAGAACTGGGAGCTTATTTGCATATAAAAAATTTGATGTTATTCCAGATATAATATGTATGGCAAAAGGATTAGGTGGAGGTTTTCCTATTGGAGCTGTAGTTGCAACACAAAAAGCAGCTAGTGCATTTGTTCCCGGTGATCATGGTAGCACTTTTGGTGGAAATCCTCTTGGGTGTTCAGTAGCATTGGCAATTTTAGAAGAATTGATGGATAAAGGTGTAGTAAATGAAGTAAATGAAAAAAGTGAATACATTATAAATAAGGTCTCAGAATTAAAAAATAAATATAATGTTATAAGTAAAATTCACGGCATGGGCTTAATGCTTGGAATTAAACTAGAAACGGACAAAAACAAGGTAATTAACAAATGTCTTGAAAAAGGGCTTTTATTAGTAGGTGCAGGGGAGGATGTAGTTAGGGTAGTACCAGCTTTAAATATTACTAAGGAAGAAATAGATAAAGGTTTAGATATACTAGATAAAGTTTTATATGAATTATGTGATTAATATAAAAAGAGGTGATTAATAATGAAAGCAATTTTATATTTAGAAGACGGAAGTATATATGAAGGAAAAGGATTAGGGAAGGTTGGAACAACTTTTGGGGAACTTATATTTAATACATCTATGACGGGATATCAAGAAATACTTACAGATCCCTCTTATGCTGGACAAATAATAAATATGACGTATCCACTTATAGGAAATTATGGAGTAAATAAAGTTGAAAACGAATCATCAAAAATACATGCTAAAGGGTTTATTGTGAAAAATATATCTACAAATCCTTCAAATTACATGAGTGAAAATAGTATTAATGAAATGCTAAAGAGTATGGACATAGTAGGAATTTACGGTGTTGATACAAGAAGTATAACTAAAAAAATTAGAAATAGCGGAGTTTTAAAATGTGTAATATCTAATGAAGGTTTATCTATAGATGAGGTAAAAGAGCTTTTAAAATATGAAATAAAAGATGATTGGATGAAAGATGTTAGTACTAAAGAAGTAACCCATATACCTGGTGATGGACCTAAAGTAGCTTTGGTAGATTTCGGCGTAAAAGCTAATATTATCAATAACTTAAAAATTAAAGGGTGCGATATAACTATATTCCCATATAGTGCTTCATTTGAAGACATAATGAACATAAATCCTAGTGGAGTTTTATTAAGTAATGGGCCTGGAGACCCCAAAGAAGTAAAAGAGGCTATAGAAACAGCTAAAAAACTTATACCAAAGATACCTATTTTGGGAATATGTTTAGGTCACCAAATACTCGCATTAGCAGTTGACGGAGATACTTATAAAATGAAATATGGTCATAGAGGAGGAAATCATGGAGTTTATGATATAGAAAGAGATAAATCATATATTACTTCTCAAAACCATGGTTATACAGTAGATCCAGGAAGTATAAAAGATAAAGGTATGATAGTTACCCATATAAACTTAAATGATGATACAGTAGAAGGAATGAAGCATAAATATCTTCCTGTATTTTCAGTACAATTTCATCCAGAAGGTTCACCGGGACCTGAAGATTCATCTTATATATTCGATAAATTTATATCTGTATTAAAGGAGGGATAAGTAATGCCAGTAGATAAAGATATTAAGAAAGTATTAATTATAGGATCAGGACCTATAGTTATTGGACAAGCAGCAGAATTTGATTATTCAGGAACACAAGCATGTAAAGCTATAATGGAAGAGGGAATAGAAACTATTCTTATAAACAGTAATCCTGCGACTATAATGACAGATATGAATATTGCGAATAAGGTATATTTAGAACCTCTTAATATAGAAGCTTTAGAAAAAATTATAGAACAAGAAAAACCAGATGGAATTTTAGCTGGCTTTGGTGGTCAAACAGCACTTAATTTGGCTATGGATTTAAACGAAAAAGGAATACTTGATAAGTATAATGTAAAACTTTTAGGTACAAATAGCGACACTATAAAAAAAGCGGAAGATAGAGAATTATTTAAACAATTAATGTTAGAAATTAACCAGCCAGTTCCTATGAGTAAGATAGCAATAAATATAAATGATTGTATAGAATTCATTGAAGAATCTGGATATCCTGTAATTATAAGACCTGCATATACATTAGGAGGAACTGGTGGAGGTATAGCAAATAATTATGATGAACTTATACCATTATGTGAAAATGGTATAAAAAGTAGTCCTATAGGACAGATACTTCTAGAACAGAGTGTAGCAGGATGGAAAGAAATAGAATATGAAGTAATAAGAGATAAAAAAGATAACTGTATTATTATATGTAATATGGAAAATATAGACCCAGTAGGAGTTCATACTGGAGATAGTATAGTTATTGTTCCATCTCAAACGCTAAGAGATAAAGAATATCAAATGCTTAGAAAAGCTTCTATAGATATAATAAGAAGTTTAAAAATTGAAGGTGGATGTAATGTTCAACTTGCACTTGATCCAAATAGTAATAAATATGTTGTAATTGAAGTTAATCCAAGAGTTAGTAGATCTAGTGCTTTGGCTTCTAAAGCAGCAGGTTATCCAATTGCAAAAATAGCAGCTAAAATTGCCATTGGATACAGCCTTGACGAGCTTAAAAATTATGTAACAAAAAATTCTAGTGCTTTATTTGAGCCAAGCTTAGATTATGTAGTAGTAAAGATACCTAAGTGGCCTTTTGATAAATTTAGTAAAGCTACAAGAAAATTAGGAACTCAAATGAAAGCAACTGGAGAAGTTATGGCAATAAGCAGAAGTTTTGAAAGTGCTCTTTTAAAGGCAATAGAATCATTAGAAGCAAATTTCACAGGACTTAGAATGCCTAGCTTAATAAATATGAATAAAGATGAAATAATTGAAAAAATAAAAATGTGTGATGATGAAAGAATATTTGCGCTAGCTCAGGCTCTAAGACTTAATATATCTATAGATGAAATATATGAATTAACAAAGATAGATAAATGGTTCTTAAATGGTATAAATAATATAGTAAATATGGAAAATAAACTAAAAGAAGAAACTATTGATACAAAACTAATTTATGAAGCACAAGAAATAGGATTTACAGATAAAGAGATATGTGAAATTACAGGGATTGATTCTAGATCACTAGATAAAATTAGAAAAGATAATAATATATATCCAATATATAAAATGGTAGATACATGTAGTGGAGAATTTGTATCTAATACTCCATATTATTATTCTTGTTATGAAGAAGAAGATGAAAGTATAGTATCTGATAATAAGAAAATTGTGGTTATAGGATCAGGGCCTATAAGAATAGGGCAGGGAATAGAATTTGATTATTGTTGTGTTCATGGAGCATGGTCAATAAAAGACTTAGGATATGAATCAATTATTATAAATAATAATCCAGAAACTGTAAGCACAGATTTTGATACTGCAGATAAACTTTATTTTGACCCTCTATATATAGATGATGTTATGAATGTTATAAATAAAGAAAATCCTGAAGGTGTTATAGTTCAATTTGGTGGCCAAACATCTATAAATCTAGCTAAAAAAATTTATGAAAAAGGGGTAAATATTTTAGGGACATCTTTTAAGTCTATAGATTTAGCAGAAGATAGAGAAAAATTTGGAAAGCTATTAAAAGAATTAGATATACCAATGCCAAGTGGAGAAGCTGTAACTAATTTAAAAGATGCTTTAAATGTAGCTAATAATCTAAAATATCCTGTAATAGTAAGACCTTCATATGTAATAGGTGGACGTGCCATGCAGGTGGTTTATGAAGACGATGCTCTTGAAAATTATATAAATGAAGCAGTAAGTCTATCAAGTGAATATTCAGTACTTATAGACAAATATGTAAGAGGAATAGAGATAGAAGTAGATGCAATATCTGATGGGGAAAATATATTAATACCTGGAATTATGGAGCATGTTGAAAAAACAGGGGTACATTCTGGAGATAGTATAACTGTATATCCTACTATAAATTTAGATAATAAAACAATAGATACATTAGTAGACTATACAAATAAAATAGCTAAAGAATTAAAAATAATAGGTCTTGTTAATATCCAGTATGTATTTGATGGAAAAGATATATATGTAATAGAAGTAAATCCTAGATCTTCAAGAACAGTACCTATACTTAGCAAAGTAACTTCTGTTCCTATGGTTAATATTGCAGTTGAAGTTATGCTAGGCAAGAATTTAAAAGATTTAGATTATGGAACAGGGCTTATGGAAAATAAAAATCTATATGCAGTAAAGATACCTGTATTTTCAAGTGAAAAGCTACCAAATGTAGACGTATATTTAGGTCCAGAAATGAAATCAACTGGAGAAGTATTGGGAGTAGATAAAGAATTAGATAAAGCTATATACAAAGGATTTAGCGCAGTAAATCTTAATATACCTATAAATGGAGGAGTATACGTATCTTTAAAAGATGTAGATAAAGAGGAAAGCTTTGATGTTATAAAAGATTACTATGATTTAGGATTTAATATATATGCATCAAAGGGAACAAATGAGTTTTTAAATGAAAAAGGAATTTGCCCACAAGAAATAGATTTAGATGAATTAAATAATCTTATATCAAATGGAAATATAAGTATAGTAATAAATACTCCTACAAAGGGAGATGATATTGAAACTGAAGGGTTTAAACTAAGAAGAAAAGCAACGGAAAGAAGAATACCTATATTTACATGTATTGATACAGCTAAACTATTTTTAAAAGCTATAAATATAAAAAAGAATAATGAGAAAATAAACTATATACCATTACAGAATTATTTTATATAAGTAAATATATTTGCAATTGCTATGTTATTTTTATAATATAGCAATTTTTTTAGCTTAAAAAGTTCACAATCAATAAATATATTTATGTATTTAAATTATATGACATCAAAAAATACAAAGTGATATAATCGTTATATAGGTGAATGAAAATATCAGAGGGGGTACTTGTTATGGGAGCATGTAAAGATGAAATGAAAAAACTAATAAATGGGGAAATAGAGGAAGTACATATAATTTCTGAATTCGAATCAATGGATAATATATCGACAGCAGTACAAGTATGGGAATATGATAAAGAAAAAGATATCATATCATATTGCACAATAACAAAAACAAATGTTAAAAAACCATATTTTATAAAAATAAAAAATGGTGCAAGTTTTGTTGATAAAAAATATGTAGGAGAAAGTTTAGCAGACGATGCTAAGCTAACTTTGACAACAAAAGAGAAGGCTTTTGAAATTTTAAAAAAATTAAAACTAAGTGATGAAGTGTAAGTTTAATATAGTAGGACATATAAAAATAATAAACATTGCCTTAGGTAATGGTATTGAGTTCTAAATGTCAGTTGAAAGTATATGTTTAGATTTAAAAAGAAATAAAGTATGATAATTTAAATGAATTATTAAACGGAGATAAATAGATTAGTGTAACTATGTTGTAATGGAAACTTATTAACCTTTTAACATATTATAAAGTAAAATGCTAAAGGGTGATGAAAGATGAATCGTATGTCAAGCATATTAGTAGCAGTTAGTACTGCATTAGCTGTGTCGTTAATTGTATTAGGAATTAAATATACATCAGCAAATAACGAAATACAAAGTTTAACAGGACAATTAAATACAAGTAATAAGATAGTAGATTCATTGCAGATACAAAAAGAAGATTTAGAAGAAGAAATAAATAACAAAGATATTATAATAGGTGAAAAAAATACAAAGATGCGTGAATTTGATAGTTTAATAAAATCAAAAGAAGATAGTTTAAAAAAATTAGATTCTTTAATAATTACAAAGAAGGGCAAAATAAATGAACTAGATAAGTTAATAAAAGAACAAGAGAATAATATAGATAAATTAAATAAATTAATAAATGATAAAGATTATAAAATTAAAGATTTAGAAAAAATTATAAAGGATAAAGATAAAAATATAGAAGAACTTAAAAATTCAATAATTATAAAAGATAAGAATTTATTGTATGTAAGTAATTTAATAAGTGAAAATTATAAAATTATAGATGAATTAAAAAAAAATGAAGCTAATCAGAACAAAATAATTGAAGATTTAAAGAAACAATTAGAGACAATAGACAAGAATAATGAAGAATTAATAGAAGTAAAACAAGCAAGAATAGATGAATTAATTAAACAAAAAGAAGATTTTAATATAAAAATAAATGATTTAGAAAATCAAATAAAAGATTTAGGAGAAAAATTATTAAATAATGTTCAAGGTAATAAATAAAAGCAAGTTTTTATTTATTTAACCCCATACAATCTATAGCAAAAGTGAAGGTAGTAATGATTTTAAGTTTATTAAGACTAGTGATATTATTAATATCTATGATTGTTGTATTGTCTAAGCTCTTTGGATTAAATAGAGTATGATTTGTACAACTAGCATCAGGCTTTTTAGTTACAGTTATTGATGTATCTATATTAGTTAAGGAATTAAGAAGATAAAAAAATGATTAATAAGTAAATAAACAAGGAAAGTTAATAGCATAATATATCTTAACAAAAAAGTATAGGTTTTACCTATACTTTTTTGTTAAGATATAAATTTTGAAAATTTAATATTAAAGCATATGATTAAAAAAATATAAAATGAAATTTTAAAAAATATATAAAAATATAGAATTAAGAAGCTATTTGAAAGCTAGTAATTTCATAATGTGACAAGATTCGAAGAAGAAAAATATAAAAATTTAGAATATTTAATAAATTTAAAATATTGTTGACGTTTTGAAAATATAGATGTTATAATTAATTCAAAATATTAAATTATACAATTAATTCGAAATATTAAGTCAAATAATAAAATAATTTAATATTAAAAATTTAATTATTTAAATTCAAACGGATTTAAGGGGGAGTTAATATGAACAAAACAAATAAAGACGTGGTAGTAGTAGGATTTGCATTGTTTGCTATGTTCTTTGGAGCAGGAAACTTAATATTTCCACCGTATTTAGGATTAGTAGCTGGTCCAAGTTGGGCAATTGCATTGGTTGCATTTTTATTAGCTGATGTTGGTTTAGCATTACTAGCAGTAGCAGCAGCAGCTAAATGCAATGGAGAAATAGGCCGAGTTCTTGGAAGATCAGGAAAAAATTTAGCTATAGTATTAGGTTCAGCAATAATGATATGTCTAGGGCCACTTTTAGCAATACCTAGAACAGCAGCAACAACTTTTGAGATGGGTATATCACCAGTATTTAGTGGATTCAACCCGATATTATTCTCTATACTATTCTTTGCATTAACTTTTATATTAACTATAAAACCATCAAAAGTTGTAGATATAATAGGACAATATTTAACACCAGCATTATTAGTTGCATTAGGAGTATTAATAGTTAAAGGAATAATATCTCCATTAGGAGAAATAAGTTCAACTCCTATGATACAAGGTGTATTTGGAGAAGGTGTTAAGCAAGGATATCAAACAATGGATGCATTAGGTGCAGTAGCATTATCAACTGTTATAATAACATCACTTGTAAACAAAGGTTATACTGAAGAAAAACAAAAAATTCAATTAACTATGAAAGCAGGAGTTGTTGCAGCAGTAGGATTAGTTTTAGTATACGGAGGACTAACATACCTTGGAGCAACAGTATCTAAAATATATGGACAAGATGTAGTACAAACATCATTAATAGTACAAATGACAGCATCACTTCTTGGACAACCAGGAAAGGTCATATTAGCTGCTATAGTAGGACTAGCTTGTTTAACAACAGCAATAGGTCTTGTATCAGCAACAGCACAATACTTTGAAAAGCTTACAAATGGAAAATTAAAATATGAAATGATAGTTACAGTAGTTTGTATATTTAGTGCAATAGTATCAAACTTTGGTGTAAGTTCAATAATAAAATTCTCTGGTCCAATATTAACTATTATATATCCAGCAACAGTTGTATTAGTTATAATGACATTATTTGGAGATAAAATCAAAAATGATAATGCTTTTAAAGGTGCAACTTATATGGCTTTATTAATAAGCGTGTTAACAGTAGTAAATGATTTAGGAATTTCTGTATCATTTGTTACAAAATTACCTTTGCATAATTTAGGATTTAACTGGATAGTACCAGTTTTAATAGCAGGAGTTATAGGAAACTTCATACCTTCAGCTAGTAACCAAGAAAGCGCTCACATTAATAAAGTTGGTTAATATATAAATAAAAAATCGTTGATATTAATTTATCAACGATTTTTTTGTGTAAAGATTCTATAATTAATTATTATAAGGTATACTAAACTATAGAAAAATTTAATAAGTTAGACATATATATAATTTACTGTAGTAAAGACTACTCAATATATAAGAAAACATAATACCAAGGAGAAAAATATGAAAGACAAAAGTGTAAAAGAAATCAAAGAAATAATAGATAATTTAAGTATTGATAAATATTTAGAATGTATAGATATATTAAGAGGTGATGAAAGAAAATCAGTTCAAAGTATAGCTATAAAAATGGCAAAAAAGTTAGATGCTATTAGAAGAGAAAATGAAAGATTAGAAACAATAAACATATTTGAAAATGAAGGATATCACAAGGGGTATGTATATATTGGAGGTATAGATGAAGCTGGACGTGGACCACTTGCAGGGCCGGTTGTAGCCTCAGTAGTCGTGTTTAAACCTAATACTAAGATAGAGGGAATAAATGATTCTAAAAAGCTAAGTGAAGCAAAGAGAGATGAACTATTTGACATAATAAAAGACCAAGCTCTAGATTATGGAATAGGAATAGTTAATAATGAAGAAATAGATGAATTTAACATATTGCAGGCTACTTATATGGCTATGAAAAAAGCAGTAAATTGTTTAGAAAAAACACCAGATTATTTATTAATAGATGCTACTACGATACCGGGGGTTGATATAGCACAAAACCCTATAATAAAAGGAGATTCAAAGTCTATATCAATAGCAGCAGCAAGTATATTAGCAAAGGTTACGAGAGATAGTATAATGTATCAATATGATGAAATGTATCCTGAATATGGATTCAAATCACACAAAGGATATGGAACTAAAGAACATTATGAAGCTATTGAAAAACAAGGAATAACTCCTATTCATAGAAAGAGTTTTTTAAGAAATATACTATAATTAAATGGTACAATAAATAAATTTGAACTTTATAATGTTAAAATATAGAACTAGCAATATACCAGATTTATAGTCTAATATTATATAGGTGAACTACTTGAGAGATAAGAATGGAAGCGAGATTTTCATGGAAAATTTAATGAAATTGTGGGGGTAACATTAATGAATTTTAAAGAATTAGAAAGAAGTGCAAGAGAAAATTTAAATGGAAGTTGCAAAGTTTGTAAAGTATGTAATGGTATAGCTTGTGCTGGAGAAGTACCAGGGATGGGTGGAAAGGGAAGTGGATCTTCATTCGTTGAAAATAGTAACAGTTTAGCAAAAATAAAGATAAATATGAGAGTAATTCATAATGTATCTAATCCTGATATGTCTATAGAATTATTTGGACAAAATATGGATGCTCCTATATTTGCAGCACCAATAACAGGTACTACATTAAATATGGGGGGACAAATTTCTGAAAGAGAATATATAACACCAGTTGTAGAAGGTTGTGCAAATAGTGGGATATATGCTATGGTAGGAGATACAGCAGTAGATGAATTTTTAATGGAGAACTTAAAAGTATTAAAAGAAAATAATGGGGCGGGGATTGTATTTATAAAGCCTTGGGAAAATGAAGATATAATAAAGAAGATAAAACTAGCAGAAGAAGCTGGTGCAATAGCAGTAGGTGTTGATATAGATGCATGTGGTTTAGTTACATTATCAATGCATGGAAAAACAGTACAACCTAAAGATATAAAAGCTTTAAAGGTATTAAAAAAAGCAACTAAACTTCCGTTCATAGTAAAAGGAATAATGACAGTGCAAGATGCATTAATGGCAGTAGATGCAGGTGTAGATGCGATAGTAGTATCAAATCATGGAGGAAGAGTCTTAGATTGTACACCAGGCGTTGCAGAAGTATTACCTCACATAGCGAGAGCAGTAAAAGGTAAAGTTAAAATATTTGCAGATGGTGGAGTTAGAAGTGGAGTAGATGTTCTTAAAATGATAGGTTTAGGAGCGGATGCAGTGTTAATAGGAAGACCATTTGTGACAGCCTCATTTGGAGGTAAAACTGAAGGTGTAGAAACTTATGTTGAGAAAATAAAAAGTGAATTAAGCTCAACTATGATATTAACAGGATGTCAATCTATAAAAGATATAAACAACAGAGTAATATATAAAAGTATCGTAGATAATAAAGGAATACATATAATATAAATAATAAACCTCTATGAATTTTTCATAGGGGTTTATTATTTATATTATATAATTATTCAAATGGATTGGGTGGAATTTTAATAATATCACATTGTTTAATTTGAGATATTGTATTATTGTAAGATGCTTTAACTTTATTCATCGGCAAATTTTCAATAGTATTTATCTGAGCTTTATCATATATAGGTATTATTTCATAAACATATTTTCCTGATTTTTGATATTTATTAACCCATGTTGGAATGCACTCTACTTGAGATACATAAGTTTTATCTTGATTAAAATCTTTATTAATTACAATATTTAACATTAAACCATCTTCAGGATAAGACGATCCTAAAAGTTCTTTTCTTTGATTAGAAATAAAATTACCCAGGGAATATATTACTAAAGTATCATTGTTACCATCGGAGGATTTTATCATTTGTACAGGTTGTACAACATGAGGGTGTGAGCCTATTATAATATCAACTCCACAATCAGAAAGTTTTTGAGCTAAGTTCATTTGAAATTCACTAGGTGTTCTCTTATATTCGCTACCCCAATGAAGTATAACTATTTGCATGTCGGTATCTTTAATATTATCTAAGTTTTTTTTTATAGTATTGAAAGCATTGTTTATACTATGCATATCAAATACATTCATCTTATCTTTAGATTCATTTGATATTTGTAATCCATTTACATATTTAGTGCCATTCTTTACCTCACCATAAGAAAAAGAAGTGATACCTAAATTTATATCATTAATGTCTTTTATTATAAAATTTTTATCGTCTACGTTTTGAACAGTACCAACTGTTTCAAATCCTTTTTTTTTAGTGACCTGTAACGTTCTTTTCAATCCTAAATCTCCCTTATCAAAAGAGTGATTATTTATAGTGGATAAAACATCAAGGCCGGTATTCTTTAATGCATCTACTAGAGAGTCGGGAGAATTAAATGTTGGATAGGAAGTATAAGGAATAGAAGAGCCGGCTAACGTAGTTTCTAAGTTTGCGATAGATAAATCAGATTTTTCTATGAAACTATTAACGTATTGGAAGTTATTATCAAAATCATAAGAGTTTGATGAAGAATCATATTGAGCTTGAAGTTGTGGTTTATGAGCCATGACATCGCCAACTGCATTTAAATTTATTTGCTTATGACTTTTCGAAGTAGTCATTGTTTGTACAACTTCATTATTTTTATCATTTACGGTATTTTTACTACTATTTTTAAATATTTTAAACATTCCCATAACAAAAAAGCTAGCAAATAACACTAGTAAAGATAAAAACAAAGCTAATTGCTTCATTCTTATTCTTAATTTTATTTTCTTATTTTCATTTCTTTTGACCCTAGACATATGCATACCCCCTTATATAGTAATACTAGTACTAAAAACCAAAATTTTCAATTATAAAACTAAAAATAGTATACATGTATATATAGAAGGTAATAATGACAAAAAAGTTTACAATTAGGAGAAAATATGAATAATAAACAAAAAGGCGATTTAGGAGAAGATATAGCGTGTAGATATTTGTTAAGCAAAGGCGCTGAAATACTAGAGTCTAACTATAAAATAAAAACTGGAGAAATAGATATAATCACAAAATTAGAAAATGAAATTGTATTTGTTGAAGTAAAATCAAGAAGTAATATAAAATATGGATACCCTTCCGAAGCGGTAAGTTATAAAAAAATTAAAAAGATAACAGGAACTGCAAAATATTACATATTACAAAATAATTTATATAATGCACCAATAAGATTTGATGTTATAGAAGTTTATTTAAATGAAAATAAAGTTAATCATATAGTAAATGCTTTTTAGGGAGGATATTTATGCTTAGTATTATAAATGCAAGTAATTTAATAGGAATAGAAGGCTTTTTAATAAAGGTAGAGGTTGATATAAATAATGGAATACCTTGTTTTAATATAGTAGGGCTTGCGAGCACAGAAATAAAAGAAGCTAGAGATAGAGTTAAATCAGCAATAATGAATAGTGGATATAAATTTCCTAACTCTAGAATAATTGTAAACTTATCTCCTGCAGATATGAAAAAAGAAGGTTCATTTCTTGACTTACCTATATCTATAGGAATTTTGAGGGGATTTATAAAAAAAGATGATAATTATTTGAATGAGAGCATGTTTGTTGGAGAATTGTCATTAGATGGAAAAATAAGAAAAGTAAAAGGAATATTACCTATAGTAATAGGAGCAAAAAAACAAGGCATAAAAAGAATATTTCTGCCTATAGAAAACATAGTAGAGAGTTCTTTTATAGACGATATAGAGATAGTACCTGTAAGCTCTTTAAACGAGTGTATTGGATTTTTAAATAATGATTTAGTGATTAATACAAAAGAAATTTTATCAACGAGGAAAAGTAATACACTTGAAGTAAATAGTAAATATTATGATGAAGATTTTGAAGATGTAAAAGGAAATTATTTTGTTAAAAGAAGTGCAGAAATAGCAGCTGCAGGAAATCATAATATACTTATGATAGGACCTCCAGGATCAGGAAAAACTATGATTGCCAAGAGAATTAGAACTATACTTCCACATATAGAAAAAGATGAAATGATAGAAGTTAGCAAAATATATAGTGCATCAGGACTTATTAATGAGAGTGAAGGTATTATTTACAAAAGACCATTTAGATCTCCACATCATACATCAACAAGACAAGCTTTGATAGGTGGAGGCGCTAATGCAACACCTGGAGAAGTGGTCCTATCCCATAGAGGAGTATTATTTTTAGATGAAATAGCAGAATTTGATAGGCGAATACTAGAAACTCTAAGGCAGCCGATAGAAGATAAATATATTAATATATCTAGGGTAAAGCAAAATATAAAATATCCATGCAATTTACTTTTAGTAGGAGCTATGAATCCATGCCAATGTGGATATTACTTGTCAGACAATGAGTGTAAGTGTAGGGGATTTGAAATAAATAGATATATAAATAAAATATCAGGGCCATTATTAGATAGATTTGATATATTTATACAAGTAAATTCCGTGTCTTATGAAGATTTAAATAATAATAATAAATCAGAAAGTTCACAAAGTATTAGAGAGAGGGTAGAAAATGCAAGAAAAATTCAATGTAATAGATTTGAAAATGAAAATATAAAAACAAATGATGAAATTAAATCATCAAAACTATTGGATTATTGTAAGTTAGATGCTGCTGCTTTAAATACTACAAAACTAATATTAGATAAATATAAATTAAGCAATAGGAGTTACACTAAATTACTAAAAGTGGCTAGAACAATCGCTGATTTAGAAAGTAGTGAAAATATAGATTCAAATCATATTATGGAAGCTTTTTCTTTTAGAAAAGCTTATTATACTTATTTTAAGTAGGAGTGAATTATGGAAAAAAAAGATGCATATTTGTGGTTAAATTCAATAAATGGAGTAACTAATAAAACTATAAAGATAATAAAAAATAATATAGTAAATATAGAAGAATTAATTTATTTGAGTGATAAAGAAATATACAGTTTAGAAAATATAAATTCAAATATCAAGGAAAATATAGTAAAATATAGAAGTCTTGCTTATTTAGATGATATAAAAGAAAAATTGAACAAAGAAAATATAAGTTATACTTGCATAGAAGAAAAAGGTTATCCTAATAATTTGAAACATATATATGATGCACCAAATATATTATTTTACAAAGGAGATATAAGTATTGTAAATAAGAATCTCGGAATTGCTGTAGTAGGTTCAAGAAAAGCCACAAATTATGGTATTAATTGTGCTACTACAATTAGTGAAAAACTTTCTAATTTGGGCATTAATATAATAAGTGGACTAGCAATGGGGATAGACTCTTATGCTCATATAGGATGCATGAAAGGTAATTCAAATACAATTGCAGTTTTAGGTTCTTCAGTTCATAATATATTACCTAAAAAAAATATTTATTTAGCTGACAAGATATTAGCAAATGGAGGACTAATAATTTCAGATTATAATATAAATTCAAAAGTTTTTCCAAGTAATTATGCAAATAGAAATAGAATAATAAGTGGAATTAGCGAAGGTGTAATAGTAGTTGAAGCAGCTAAAAAAAGTGGAGCTTTAATCACTGTAGAATTTGGTCTAGAACAAGGTAAAAACATATTTGCAGTGCCGGGAAGTATAAACTCTTATATGAGTGAGGGATGTCACCAAATTATAAAAGAAGGTGCTAAATTAATAAATAATATAGATGATGTTTTAAGTGAATATAAAATAAGTAATACTAAAAGTGTAGAAAATTCGAAAAAATATGATAATATAAACTTAAGTCAAGAAAGTATTGTAATAATAGACACTATAAAAAAACAAGGTGTCTTGCATATAGATGAAATTTGTGATAATACTAGAATGGAAATAAAATCTGTAAATACAATTTTGAGTGAGTTAGTACTAAAAGATGTATTAGTAGAAATGAATAATAAAACGTACAGTTTGAATGTATAAATAACATAGATAGTGGGGGTGTGTGGTTTATGGCCAAAACATTAGTCATCGTGGAGTCGCCTGCGAAAGCTAAAACCATAGAAAAATTTTTAGGAAAAGGACATTATACAGTTAAAGCATCTGTAGGACATGTTAGAGATTTACCTAAAAGTAGATTAGGTGTGGATATAGAAAATAATTTTGAGCCGCAGTATATAAATATACGAGGCAAAGGCGATGTAATAAAAGAATTAAAAAAAGAAGCAAAAAAATCTAAAAAAGTGTACTTAGCAACTGACCCTGATAGAGAAGGGGAAGCTATATCATGGCACTTAGCTCATATATTAGATTTAGATGAAACTGAAGAATGTAGAATAGAGTTCAATGAAATAACTAAGGATGCCATTAAAAAGGCTATAAAATATCCTAGAAGTATAGATATAAGTGTAGTAGATGCTCAGCAAGCTAGAAGAGTCTTAGATAGATTGCTAGGATATCAGATAAGTCCAATACTGTGGCAAAAAGTTAGAAAAGGGCTTAGTGCTGGTAGAGTTCAATCAGTGACAACAAAATTAATTTGTGATAGAGAAAAAGAAATTAAGGCATTTATACCAAAAGAATATTGGACAATAGATGTAGAAGCTAAAACTGAATCTGATAAAGATATAAGTTTTAAGTTTTATGGAAAAGATGGTCAAAAATTAGAAATAGAAAATGAAGAAACAGTAAATGATATTTTAAAAGATATAGAAGGAAAAAACTTAGAAGTAGTATCTATAGAATCTAAGTCTAGAAGGAAATCGGCTCCAAAGCCATTTACCACAAGTATGTTACAGCAAGAGGCTGCAAATAAATTATCATTTACAACAAAGAAAACAATGAGTATAGCACAAGAATTGTATGAAGGTATAGATATAGATAAAGAAACTGTTGGTCTTATATCTTATATAAGAACTGACTCGAAAAGGATATCTGATGAAGCTAAGGAAAAATCAAAGGACTACATAATAGAAGAAATAGGAGAAAATTATCATAAGGATAATTCTGACAAAAAAGATAAAAAAGATACGAAAAAGGTTCAGGATGCCCATGAAGCAATAAGACCAACGTATGTAGATAAAACTCCAGATAGTATAAAAAGTTCTTTAACTAAAGACCAATATAAGTTGTATAACTTAATTTGGAGAAGATTCGTAGCTAGTCAAATGGAAGACTCAGTATTTGATATTTTAAATGTAGAATGTAGAGTAGGCAATTATATATTTAAAGCAACTGGTTCTAAAATGAAGTTTGATGGATACACTAAAATATATAACTTTACAGACAGAGAAGATAAAATATTACCGATAATAAATGAAGGTGATATTCTAAAACCACAAAATATATTACCAGTTCAACATTTTACTCAGCCACCACCAAGATTTACAGAAGCAAGCTTAGTGAAAACATTAGAGGAGCAAGGTATAGGTAGACCAAGTACTTATGCACCAACAATAAGTACTATATTAAATAGAGAATATGTTGAAAAGCAAGGAACTAGTTTATGTCCAACTGAGTTAGGAATAATAGTAACTGACATATTAGAAAATAACTTCCAAAAATTCATAGATGTCGACTTTACAGCTCAGATGGAAAGCAAGTTAGATGAAATAGAAGATGGTAACATAGAGTGGAAACAAGTTGTAGCACAATCATATGAGCCTTTAAAAGAAGCTATAGAAATAGCTAAGGAAAGTATAGAAAAGATTAATATGGATGAAGAAACAGATGAAATATGTGAAACTTGTGGAGAAAACATGGTTATCAAATATGGAAGGTTTGGTAAATTTATGGCTTGTAAGAATTATCCAGAATGTAAAACAACTAAACCACTTATAAATAAAGTTGGAGTTAAATGTCCAAAATGTCATGAAGGAGATATTATACTTAGAAAATCTAAAAAAGGTAAAGCCTTTTATGGATGTTCTAGCTATCCAGAATGTGATTTTATAGCATGGAATAAGCCAACAGGAGAAGTTTGTGATAAATGTGGTTCTTATATGATTGAAAAAGTAACTAAGAGTGAGACGAAGGTTGTCTGTTCAGATAGAGATTGCAACAAAGAACATAAAAAAGACACAGACGAAGAAATAGTTAAAGAAAATAGCGAAAATTAGAAAAATAATAACAATTATATTGAAAAAGGTCGGAATTTATGATAATATTTTTATTGCACAATCTAATAAAAAATAGTAGAAATATTTAAATAGAGAAAATATTAAAATACAGAAATGTGAAGATAAAAGCTTATAAAAGGCATAATTTGCATGAGGAGATGAATTATAAATGGCAAGTGAAGTACTACAAAAAACTAGAAAAATAAATAAAACGTTACAAACATGTGGCGGAAGTAATATCTCTTTCGATTTATTAGCCGGAGCATTAGGAGAAGTATTAAATGCAAATGCATATGTATTAAGTTCTAAGGGGAAGGTATTAGGATTATATCTTTATGATGAAAAAGATAGTTCAGTAGTGGAAGAACAAGGAACTAAGCAAAAGATGTTCCCAGAGGATTATGCTAGAAATCTATTAAAAATTTCAGAAACCCAAGAAAACTTAACTGGCGAATTTATACTTGAAGTATTCCCAGATGAGCAAGAAAGAACTCAAAAAAATACTACAATAGTACCTATACTAGGTAGTGGTCAAAGACTTGGTACTTTAGTTCTTTCAAGATATAATGAAGTTTTTACAGATGATGATTTAGTTATAGCAGAGTATAGTGCAACAGTAGTTGGGCTTGAAATATTAAGATCTATAGGTGAGCAATTAGAAGAAGAAATGAGAAAAAAGGCTGTAGTTCAAATGGCTATAGGAACATTATCTTATTCTGAACTTGAAGCTGTAGAGCATATATTTGAAGAATTAGATGGAAGAGAAGGATTACTTGTTGCAAGTAAGATAGCTGATAGAGTTGGAATAACAAGATCAGTTATAGTAAATGCATTAAGAAAATTTGAAAGTGCTGGAGTCATAGAATCAAGATCTTTAGGAATGAAGGGTACACATATAAAGATACTTAATGATAAGCTTACAGATGAATTAAAAAAATTAAAAAGTAATCATTAATAAAGAATTAATTCATAAACATACAAAAGGTATCTATATAATATAGATGCCTTTTATTTATTTAAGTAACTAATAATTTGAAAGTATATAAAAAGTATTCATCGGTGACAAGAACTTAGAAACTTAATAAGTAGATACATAACTTTATAAATAAACCTTTAATAAAAGGAGTAATATTATGCCATTAGCAGATAAAATAAGACCAATTAAAATAGAAGAAGTAGTGGGACAAAGTCATATAATAGGTAAAGAAAAAGTACTAACTAAAATATTGCAGTCATCATTTTTACCAAATATGATATTTTTTGGACCACCAGGGGTTGGAAAGACTACGGTAGCAGAGATAGTAGCAAAAGAAAGTAATAAGAATTTTTATAAAATAAATGCAACTAATTCATCGCTAGAGGATATAAAAAAAGTTATATCGGAACTAGGAAGTTTAAATAACATGAATGGAGTTTTATTGTATATTGATGAAATTCAGAATTTCAATAAAAAACAGCAATCTTCAGTACTAGAATTTATTGAAAAAGGCCAAATAACTTTAATAGCTAGTACAGCAGATAATCCGTATCATTGTATATATAAAGCCCTTTTAAGTAGATCCAGTGTATTTGAGTTTAAACCTATAGAAAAATTTGAAATAGTAAGAGGACTTCATAGAGCTGTTAAAATTTTGAAAGAAGATAGCTATATGGAAATAAGTTATACAGAAGAAGCTCTAGATGATATAGCCATAGTTTCAGATGGAGATATGAGAAAGGCTTTAAATGTATTAGAAGTTGCAGTTTATTCAACGAAACCAAATAAAGATAATATAGTTGAAATAACTTCAGAGGTTATAAAAAAATCTACATTTAAAAAAATACTAAACTTTGATAGAAAAGGCGATAGTCACTATGATATTTTAAGTGCATTTCAAAAATCTATAAGAGGAAGTGATCCTCAAGCAGCAGTTCATTATTTAGCAAGGCTTATAAAAGGAGAGGATTTAATAAGCATTTGCCGAAGACTTTTAGTTATAGCGAGTGAAGACGTAGGTCTTGCATATCCAAACGCTATAGTTATTGTCAAAGCCTGTGTAGATAGTGCTATGCAAATAGGCTTTCCTGAAGCTAAAATACCTTTAGCACAGGCGACTATACTTTTAGCAACATCACCTAAATCGAACTCTATATACTTAGCTATAGCAAGTGCATTAGAAGAGTTAGGTAATGAATTTATAATGGACATACCAGATAATATAAAAGATGCTCATTATTCAGGAGCTAAAGATATTGGTAGAGGTTTAGGGTATATATACCCCCATAATCATAAAAATCATTACGTAAAACAACAATACCTCCCAGATAGTATTAAAGATAGTGTATATTACGCACCACAAGAAAATAAAACAGAACAAAATATAAAGGGATACTTAAAATACTTAAATGATAATTGTTAAATATTATTTTAAAATATAACCCATAAATAGAATAGTTTAAACATAAAATATAGATATAGAATATAAAAACAATGTTTCGTATCAGGGGGGAATTTTGTGATTGTAAAGCTCAATAACAGTTATCATAGCAAAGTTATGGAATATCTAAAGAGAGAGCCTGAGTTTAATTTATTTATAATCGGAGATATAGAACGATATGGCTATGATAATTACTTTTTAAATATATGGGCAGATATTAATAAAAGAGGAAATATAGAGGGGATTTTATTAAAATATTTTGAATTTCTCATATTTTATTCAAATGGTAAATTTAATGTAAATGATTTTGCTATGTTTATAAAGCAATTAAATTACATTGAGATAAGCGGGAAAAAAGAGAATGTAGATAAATTAGCTACTAAGCTCAATCTTGAAAAGAAAAGAGTGGTTAATTTTTGTAAGCTAGACAGCCAAAGAGCATTAATCAGTGATGATAAAAATATAAACATTAAGAAGATAAGATTTAGAAATATAAATAAAGTAGCCAAACTATACGAGGTTATAGACGAATTTGAAAATACTACAACTGAGAGTATAAGAAATGGATTGAAAACTGGTAGGGGATATTGTATAGAAATTAATAGGCAAGTTGTAGCTATGGCCAAGAGTACTTCAGAGAACAAGAGTCATGCAATGATAGTTGGAGTGGGTACTCACCCTAATTATAGAAATCAAGGCTATGCAACTAAGTGCATAATCAAAATATGCAAGGAACTGTTAGATGAAAAAAAGATACCTTGTTTATTTTATGATAATGAAGAAGCTGCCAAAATATATAAAAAACTAGGATTCCAAGAATTGGGTAAATGGATTATATATTATAAATAAGTAGCTATTAGTTTTTTAGTGAAGCAATATATGTTTTATAGCTGTAATAAAGCTAATAAATATATATTGCTTTTATATTGTAATTGAATTTCACATCATTAAAAAACTTGGTGAAAAAGATATTTATATCATGTATAATTTTAGGTGTTATAGAAAAGCCTTTTCAAAATGAATAGGATAACATCATTTGAAAATTAAAATCGAGTTTTATAAGTTAAAAATATTAGAGAGAGTTTTAGGAGGAGAGTATGTATAAGGTAGGAATAGATGTAGGTGGAATGAGTATAAAATCGGGTATAGTAAAGAATGGGGAAATTATACATAAATTAAGCAAAGAAACAAATAGAGATGGTGGAGTAGAGATATTAGCACAAGATATAACACAGTTAGTAAAAGAACTTTTAGCTCAAAGTCAGATAGATATTAAAGATGTAAGTAGTATAGGTATAGGTATACCAGGTGTTGTTACTAATGATGGAGCGGTAACATGTGTAAACTTAGGTTTAAATAATTCATTAATAGCGCCTATTTTAGAAAAAAACTTTGAAAGCAAAAAAGTTTCAATAGGGAACGATGCAAATGTAGCTGCTCTAGCAGAATATTCATATGGTAGTATGAAAGGTTATGATAACGGCGTGATGATAACCTTAGGAACTGGTGTAGGTGGAGGAATAGTTATAAATGGAAAACTTATAACTGGAGGCAACGGAATAGGTGCAGAGATAGGTCATATGATGATATCTAGCAATTACTTTGATTGTAATTGTGGTAATAATGGATGCTTTGAGACATTCTGCTCAGCTACTGCAATAATAAAATATGCTCAAAAGTTAGTAGAAGAAGGAAGAGAAACTATAATAATTGAAAAAGCTGAAAATGATATAAATAATATAACTGCCAAGATGGTATTTGATTCATATAAAGAAAATGATGAGGTAGCTATCGAGGTTGTTGATAGATTTAAAAAATATTTAGCAATAGGGCTTGCTAATATTGTAAACTTTATAGATCCACAAGTAATATCTATAGGTGGAGGAGTTTCAAATGCTAGTGATATAATGTTAGAAGGGTTAACAGAAAAAGTTAAACAGCATCTTCCGTTTAAAGAAGGTAATATTGGAGAAATAGTAATAGCTAAATTTAAAAATGATGCAGGAATACTTGGAGCATCAGCTCTTTAATATAGGCGCCACCTAAAATGAATTTTTAGGTGTTTTTTTATTTGATGGGTTATATTTTACTTTATTTTGTATAAATAAAGTAAAATATAACCTACTAGATTAGTGAGAAAAGAGAAATTTCAAAGGGTTAAAGATACAAATATTAATCCCTAGTAAAATAGTATGAATTTAATGTTGACAAAATTACTAGGGTATAATAAAATCATATTAAAGATAATTCCTAGTAAAACAGTATGAATTAGATTTAAAGGTAAAGGGTGATAAATATGAAACTATCAACTAAAGGTAGATATGGACTTAAAGCTATGTTCGAACTGTCATTAAATAAAAATAATGGTCCTATGTGCTTAAAGAATATCGCTCAAAAGCAAAGCATATCGGAACAGTACTTAGAACAAATATTTTCATCTTTGAAAAAAGCTGGACTAGTAAAAAGTATAAGAGGTGCTCAAGGTGGGTATCTACTAGCTAAAGAAGCAAAAGATATAACTGTAGGAGATATCCTAACAGTACTAGAGGGACCAGTATCTGTATCAGATTGTGTATTAGATGAAGATGTATGTGAGAACTCAAACATGTGTGTAACAAAAGTAGTGTGGGAAAAAATAAAAAAGGGTATAGAAGATGTTGTAGATTCGATTACTCTTCAAGATATGATAAATGACTACAATACAAACAGATTAGATAATGACATAACTAACTTAATTATAAAATAGATAGGGAGACGAATAAAAATGGAAAAAAGAAGATTATATATGGACTATTCTGCGACAACTCCTGTTAAAAAAGAAGTACTAGATGAAATGATGCCATACTTAACAGATTATTTTGGAAACGCATCTAGTTTTCATTCATTTGGTAGAGAAGCAAAGAAAGCTTTAGATAAAGCTAGAGAGCAAGTAGCAAGCCTTATAAATGCAAAACCAAGTGAAATATATTTCACAGCTGGTGGAACAGAAAGTGATAACTGGGCATTACAAGGTGTAGCTTTTACACATAAAGATAAAGGGAATCATATAATAACATCAAAAATAGAACATCATGGTATATTACATACTTGTGAGTACTTAGAAAAACATCATGGATTTGAAATAACTTACCTAGATGTTGATTCAGAAGGTAAAGTAAGAATAGATGAATTAGAAGCTGCAATAAAGGATACTACAGTATTAATAAGTATAATGTTTGCTAATAATGAAATAGGGACAATACAACCTATAGCAGAAATAGGGCAAATAGCTAAAAAACACAATATAATATTCCATACAGATGCAGTACAAGCTGCGGGAAATATTCCAATAGATGTTAAAGATTTAAACGTAGACTTAATAAGTATGTCTTCTCATAAAATATATGGACCTAAAGGAATAGGTGCACTATATATCAAAACAGGAACTAAGCTTCATACATTTGTTCATGGTGGAGCACAGGAAAGAAGAAGAAGAGCAGGTACTGAAAATATACCATCAATAGTTGGATATGGAAAAGCTGCAGAAATAGCAAAAGCTAATATGCAAAATCATATGGAAAATCTTACATCTTTAAAAGTGAAATTAATAGATGGAATATTAGATAAAATACCATATACAAGAGTAAATGGTAGTATGGAAGATAGATTACCAGGAAACGTGAACTTCTCATTTGAGTTTATAGAAGGGGAAGGAATTCTCTTAATGTTAGACATGTTAGGTATAGCTGCATCAAGTGGGTCAGCTTGTACTTCAGGATCATTAGATCCATCACATGTTCTTATGGCTATAGGCTTACCACATGAAATAGCTCATGGGTCGCTTAGACTTTCAATAGGAGATTTTACAACTGAAGAAGATATAGATTATATAATAGAAAAATTACCAGCAGTTATAGAGAGATTAAGAAGCATGTCTCCTCTTTATGATGAGGCAATGAAAAGTATAGAAGTTAAATAATGAAAAGTATAGAAGTTAAATAATAAAAAGTAGACATTATAACAAGATAATTAGGAGGAAGTTCAAATGCAATATAGTGATAAAGTTATGGAACATTTCATGAACCCAAGAAATGTTGGACAAATAGATGATGCAAGTGGAATAGGTGAAGTTGGAAATGCTAAATGTGGAGATATAATGAAAATATATCTTGATATAGATGAGGAAACAAAAGTAATAAAGGATGTAAAGTTTAAAACATTTGGGTGTGGATCTGCAATAGCAAGTTCATCAATGGCTACTGAAATGATAAAAGGAAAAACTATAAATGAAGCATTAGCTGTGACAAATAAAGCAGTTGCAGAGGCATTAGATGGATTACCACCAGTAAAAATGCACTGCTCAGTACTTGCAGAGCAAGCTATAAAAGCAGCATTAATAGATTATGCGCAGAAGAACAATATCCATATACCAGAATTAGATGGTGTAGTTATAGACAATGATCATGACCATCATCATGATATAGAGGCAGAAGAAGCTTAAGATTATATTTAATGATGTAGAATAATATCCCTTTTAGGTAATACACTTAAAAGGGATATTATAATTTTAGATAATTATTTAATATAAAAGCTAAAATAAAAAATTATACTTAATGATTATTTAAGTTATGATTATTCAAAAATAAAAGTTTAGCCTTTTAAAAAAAGCATAATATATATATAATAGTAAAATAAATGTAATTTATAGAACGAGGTGACAACATGAAAAAAAGAGTAATGATCGGTATGAGTGGTGGAGTAGATAGTTCTGTTGCGGCATATCTTTTAAAACAACAAGGTTATGACGTAATAGGGGTAACTATGAAACTATGGCAAGATGATGATGACGAGTTAATAGAAAATGAAGGTGGATGTTGTTCATTAGCTGCAGTTGAGGATGCGAGAAAAGTAGCAGATAGTATAGGGATACCTTTTTATGTGTTAAACTTTAGTGAAGTATTTAAAGAAAAGGTAATAGAACCTTTTATAGATGAATACTTAAATGGAAGAACTCCTAATCCATGTATAGCTTGTAATAAGCATATAAAATTTGATGACTTCTTTAAAAAAGCTCGTCAAATAGGATGTGATTATGTAGCTACAGGGCATTATGCAAAGATAGAGAAAGACGAAGAAAGTGGAAGATTTTTACTTAAAAAATCAGTTACGGATAAAAAAGACCAAACTTATGCACTTTATAATTTAACTCAAGAGCAATTAGAACATACATTGCTACCTATAGGAGTGTTTGAAAAAGATAGAGTAAGAGAAATAGCAAAAGAAATGGGAATGGAAGTTCATAATAAACCAGATAGCCAAGAAATATGTTTTGTAAAAGACAATGATTATGCTGGATATGTAAAAAAACATTCTAAAAAGAGAATTGAAGAAGGATATTTCGTAGATACTAGTGGTAAAGTTTTAGGAAAACATACTGGAATAATAAACTACACTATAGGTCAAAGAAAAGGTCTAGGAATAGCATTTGGAAAGCCTACATTTGTTGTTGATATAGATCCTAAGAAAAATACAGTAGTGTTAGGAGATAACGAAGATATATTTAACAAAGAACTTATAGCTAAGGATGTTAACTTCATACCATTTGATGAAATAGTTGAACCTATAAGAATACAAGCTAAAATAAGATATTCAGCAAAACCATCTCCAGCCACAGTGTATAAGCATGGAGAAAACTCTATAAAAATAGTATTTGATGAGCCACAAAGAGCTATAACTAAAGGCCAATCTGTTGTAATGTATGATGGAGATGTTGTAGTTGGTGGAGGCGTAATAGATTAATATCATAAAAAATTTGAAAATTTTAATAAGCTACTATTGATTAATTATGTAAAATTTAGTAAGATAACATATAGATAAAATGTAATATAAAATTAAATTAATTTAAAATACTGTGATAAGAAATAGTAAATTATTTGATGTCTTACAGAGAGAGGGAAATGGTGGGAGCCCTTAGAATAAAATGATTGAAGCAGCCTTTGAGTATCAATCTTGAAAGTCTAGTAGAGGTTGACGGTAGTTCCGTTATAACTAAGGTTTTCCGAAGATGTCATAATTTATTATGATAATTAGGGTGGTACCGCGAATATAATCCTCGCCCCTATAAGTTGTTTATAGGCGCGGGGTTTTTTAATTTTAATAACTAATTTAAATGTAATTAGTTACGATATAAATAAAAATAATTATTATAAAATACATAATGCAGGAGGAAACAAAAATGCAAAAAATGGGATTAAACGAAATAAGAAGTAAATTTCTAAACTTTTTCGAGTCTAAAGAACATTATATGAAAGAAAGTGCTTCTTTAGTACCACACAATGATAAGAGTTTATTACTTATAAACTCAGGGATGGCTCCACTTAAAAACTATTTTGCAGGGGTAGAAGTACCACCAAGTAAGAGAATGACTACTTGTCAAAAGTGTATAAGAACGGGAGATATAGAAAATGTAGGAAAGACTGCTAGACATGGTACTTTCTTTGAAATGTTAGGAAACTTTTCATTTGGAGATTACTTCAAGAGAGAATCTATAAGATGGGGATGGGAGTTCGTTACAGAACACTTAAACATACCAGAAGATAAGATATGGGTAACTGTATATGAAGAAGATGATGATTCTTATGACCTATGGGCAAAAGAAATGGGATTCCCTGAAGAAAGATTAGTTAGACTTGGAAAAGACGATAATTTCTGGGAAATAGGTATAGGACCTTGTGGACCATGTTCAGAAATACACTTTGACAGAGGGCCAGAATACGGATGTGATAATCCAGATTGTAAACCAGGATGTGACTGTGACAGATACTTAGAGTTCTGGAACCACGTATTTACTCAATTTGATAGAGATGAAAATGGGAACTATGGACAATTAGAAAACAAAAACATAGATACAGGAATGGGTCTAGAGAGAATAGCTTGTATAATGCAAGGCGTTGATACTATATTTGATGTAGATACTATAAAACACATATTAAACACTGTTGAAAAAATGGCAGGGGTTACATATGGAAAAGATAATAAAACGGATACTTCAATAAGAATAATAACTGATCATACAAGAGCTGTAAGTTTCTTGGTGGCTGATGGTGTACTTCCATCAAATGAAGGTAGAGGATACGTACTTAGAAGATTACTTAGAAGAGCTGCTCGTCATGGAAAATTATTAGGGATGAAAGAAAACTTTTTATTCAAGTTAGTTGACGAAATAATAAAAGTAAGTGGAGACGCTTATCCAGAATTAGTGGAAAAAGAGAGCTACATCAAAAAAGTTATAAGAATAGAAGAAGAAAAATTCAATGAAACTATAGACCAAGGAAGTGAGATATTAGCTTCTTACATAGCAGACTTAAAGAAAAATGGAGAAAATACTTTAAGTGGAGAAAATGCATTTAAATTATATGACACTTATGGGTTCCCAATAGATTTAACTAAAGAAATATTAGAAGAAGAAAATCTTTTAATAGATGAAGATGCTTTCAATGATGAAATGAATAAGCAAAGAGAAAGAGCTAGAAATGCTAGAGGAAACATGGATGGAGAAAGCTGGAAAGAAGATCCATTATCAAAATTAGATTCTTCAGTTGCTAGTGAATTTGATGGATATAAAGAATTAGAAAGTGCTGGAGTCGTTAAAGCTATAGTTAAAGATAATGAAATAGTAGATAGTGCATGTGCTGGTGAAAAAGTTGTTATAGTTTTAGATAAAACAACATTCTACCCAGAAGGTGGAGGCCAAGCAGGAGATGCTGGATTACTTGTAAATAAAAATAAAAATATAGTAATAGAAGTAATAGATACGAAAAAAGGTGCAAATAATACTATAAAGCATATTGGTTTTGTTAAAAGCGGAATTATAAATGCTAATGAAAAATTAACTACTATAGTAAATAAAGAAATAAGAATGGCATCTGCAAGAAATCATAGTGCAACACATATACTTCATGAGGTATTAAAAAATGTATTAGGAGATCATGTTAACCAAGCAGGTTCACTTGTTACTCCAGAAAGATTAAGATTTGACGTAACTCATTTTGAAGCTATGACAAAAGAAGAATTAAAAATTATAGAAGAGAAAGTAAATGATGCAATTTTAGAATCTTTAGAAATAAATTGTGAAAATATGAGCATAAATGAAGCAAAAGAAAAAGGAGCTATGGCCCTATTTGGAGAAAAGTATGGTAATGATGTAAGAGTTGTTTCTATGGGAGACTTCTCAATAGAACTTTGTGGAGGAACACACTTAACTAACACTTCTCAAATAGGAATGTTTAAGATATTATCTGAAGGTGGAGTAGCTGCAGGAGTAAGAAGAATAGAAGCTATAACAGGAAAAGCAGTTTATAACTACGTAAAAGAAAAAGAAGAACTTATAGCTAATGTTTGTTCAAACTTAAAAACTAAAGAAGATAGCCTATCTTTAAGAGTTACATCTTTACTAGAGGAGAATAAAAACTTAGGTAAAGAGCTACATGATCTTAAGACTAAGATGAGCTTACAATCAATGGATTCATTATTAGATTCAAAGATAGATATAAATGGAGTTAATCTAGTTTGTTCTAAGTTTGAAGATATGGATATGAATACATTAAAAGAAGTAGCAGATAGCCTAAGAGACAAATTAGCTTCTGGTGTAGTAGCACTTGCTAATGTAGCTGAGGGTAAAGTAAACTTTGTAGTCACAGCAACTAAAGATGCTATAGACAAAGGAATACACTGTGGTAATATCGTTAAAGAAGTTTCAGCTATAGCAGGTGGAAAAGGCGGAGGAAGACCTAATATGGCTCAAGCTGGAGCACCAGATATAGCAAAAGTTGATGAAGCGTTAAATCATGCAAATGAAGTTGTTAAATCACAAGTAAAATAATTTACTCAAGGGGGTTTTTAACATGGATAAAGATTTAGATTATACTATGAAGTTTGAAGGTGTAGTAACTGATAAAATGAGCGTTGGAGAAACTATAGATTTTGTACATGAAGCATTACTTGAAAAAGGATATAACCCTATAAATCAAATTATAGGATATATTCTTTCAGGTGATTCAAGTTACGTAACTAGTTACAAAGATGCGAGAACTGTAATAAAAAGATTTGAAAGAGATGAGATACTTGAAGAAGTAATCACACATTATTTAAACAGAAAGTAGGTCAATCTTATGAAAAAGAAGATTGTATCATTATTAGTAGTAACTATGATACTCCTAGTTTCTATTCCAAAATATAGCTTTGCCGATGAAAAAGGCAAAGTTATATTTATTAATATGAATAGAACTAATTTGATAAATATGTTAAACGTACCAACGCTGCAAAAAGAAGTTCAAAACAGAGGTTATGTAGGTCTTATGAATATAAGAGGAGATCAAGGTACGGATGATAGAAGATCTTATGCTAGTATGGGTGCAGGTGGAAGAGTGAATGTGTCTACTGAGGAATATATAAATTTTCAAGCTATAGACAAAGAAACTGCACAAAAATTTAAATCATCAACGGGTAAAAATCCTAAAAAGATAAATGATTTAACTATCAATAAATCTATAAATGAAAATATAGAAAACGGTCAATATGGTTCTATATTAGGTTCATTAGGACAAACTTTATCTGACAATGGACTTAAAACCGCTGTTTTAGGAAACAGTGATATTATAGAAAATGGAGAACTTAAAAAAAATAGAAACATAGGTTTAGTTGCTATGGATCAATATGGAAGAATAGATGCTGGTAATGTTGATGATATCAATATTAAAGATGCGACTATGCCATTTGGAATAAAAACTGACTATGATAAATTAAAAAAAGAAACTAAAAAGTACTATGAAGAAAGTGATGCTATATTTGTAGATTTAGGTGATACATATAGATTAGACAACTATAGATTGAGCTTAAATGAAAATACATACAAAGGCATGAAAAATAGCATATCAAAAAATATAGATAAATATCTTCAAGAAGTATTTGCTATGGTAGATGAAAAGGACACTGTATATATAAGTAGTGCTTTTCCTAGTGACTTAGATTATAAAAACAAAAGAAGATTATCTCCAATAATAAAGTTTAAAGGAGATAAAAAAGGGATATTATCCTCAGCTACAACAAGAGGAGATGGTATAGTAGCTAATTTAGATGTTGGTGTAGATATATTAAATGAATTTGGTCTTAAAAATGATGCTATGGTAGGTAGAAGCTATAACTTAATAGAAAAAGATGATAATGTAGATCATATCTTAGATAAATATGAAAAAATAGTATCAATATCGGATATAAGAGCAAGTGTCATAAATGGATTTGTAGGAGTAATTTCTGCATCTTGGATAATAGCTATGATTGCTATATTACTTAGAAATTATTTACCTAATAAAGAGAAAGTATTTATAGTTTTAAAAGAATTTATAAAATTAGGTATAATAATGCCACTATCATTCATGGTGTCGCCTATATTTAATTTTAAACAACCTATAACAATAACAGGTGGAATTCTTTTAACAACATTAGTACTTTACTTAATTGGTAAAAAATTATTTAAAGATGATATAAAGCAAATGGGATTCTTTGCATTTATAACTATAGCTGTTATAACTATAGATTCAATATTTGGAACTTATTTAATGCAAAATAATATAATGAGTTATGATGCTATGATAGGTGCTAGATACTATGGTGTAGGAAATGAATATGAAGGAGTTACTATAGCATCTGCTATATTTGGTCTTGCAGTACTTCTAAACTATAAAAAAATTCCAAAGTGGTTAATAGCAGTATTATCAGTAATAATACTAATTACAAGTGCATATCCACCTATGGGAGCTAATGTAGGGGGGGCTATATCTGAGAGTGTAGCGTATTTCCTATTTATATTACTAATATTTGATGTAAAGATTGATTTTAAGAAAGTTATATTATTAGGAATAGTAGCGGTAGGTGTAGTTGTAATATTTGCAACTGTAGATATAATAACAGGAAGTGGATCTCATTTAGGATTATTTGTTAAGCAAATATTATTAAATGGACCAGGGGTTATAATACAAACATTTGCTAGAAAAATAGAAATGAATTTAAAACTTGCACAAACAAGTGTATGGGTAAATATATTACTTGCAGGAATTGCTATAATAGCAACATTTATATTTAGACCATCAAAGCACTTTAGAGATATAGCTAGAGAATATCCAATAATATTTAAAGGCTTTGTAGCATCTATGGTTGGATGTATAGTTACACTTTTAGTAAATGACTCAGGAATAGTTGCAGCAGCTACTGCTTCCATTTATATACTTATACCACTTATAATAATAAGTATAAATATGATAATATTTGAGAATAACAATAATAAAAACTAAAATACAAATAATAAATAAGATTGGTCAGGAAAAAATCCTGACTAATCTTATATAAAGAGACAATTAAGGAGAAAACTATGCTAGACGGAAGAATAATGGGACTTGATGTAGGAGATAAAACCATTGGAGTTGCAGTGAGTGATATAATGGGAATTACAGCCCAAGGAATTACGACAGTAAAAAGAGTTGGAAAGAAAAAAGATATAGAAGAATTAAAAGCTATAATAGCTGAAAGACAAGTTAATAAAATAGTTTCAGGATTACCTAAAAACATGAATGGTACATTAGGGCCACAAGGAGAAAAGGTGATAAAGTTCTGTGAATTATTACAAGAAGCAACTGGTATAAAAGTAGAATATTGGGATGAAAGACTATCTACAGTAGCAGCAGAAAGAACATTAATAGAAGGAAATGTAAGAAGAGAAAATAGAAAAAGTGTTATTGATATGGTGGCAGCATCAATAATTTTACAAGGGTATTTAGATAGACAAAGAAATTTCTAAAAAGTCTATAAAATTATGTATTTATGATATATAATATAAATAATAAATAAAAAAATCAGAGGTGAAGCAGATGCAAGAAAATATAATC